>NZ_CTEJ01000002.1:1202500-1502500 GCF_001282625.1 Lascolabacillus massiliensis | reverse complement strand
AAGATCCTACTGTTGTTATGCAACACAGCAATCAGTTTATCAGAGCTTGTATAAAAGAAGGGGTGCATCCTGACTTCTTTATATATCCGGGACATGGACATAATATGACAGGTGCTGATCGTGTTCACCTTCATGAACATATTACCCGCTATTTTGACGATTTTATATACACTGATTGATGGTAGCTGAAAACTTGTTATCTTTGTAGATAATATGCAGTACAAACTTTTCCCGTCGGAACGATTCTCTTTTTTCAGCCTGAGTAGTGGCAGTTGTGGTAATTGTTATTATTTAGGAAATTCATACTATGGAATTTTAATTGATGCGGGAATTGGTCCTCGTATTATAAAAAAAAGATTGGCTGAGTATGGTGTGGATATCTCTACTATAATGGCTGTTCTGATTACACATGATCATTACGACCATATTAAATCGGTTGGGCAGCTTGGAGAAAAAATGCACATCCCAATTTATGCAACACGGGAAGTACATAAAGGTATAAAGAACAATCCATTTATTAATTACAGACTAAATGGATCGGCAAAATATATAGAAAAAGGTAAAACTTTTCAGATTGAGGACTTTAGGATAACACCGTTTGATGTGCCTCACGACAGCAATGATAACGCAGGTTATTATCTGGAATTCGGTGGTCAAAGAATGACAGTGGCAACAGATGTGGGTGCTATAACTGATGAGGTAGCCCACTATATCTGTAAGGCTAATCAGCTGGTAATTGAGAGTAATTATGATGAAGAGATGCTTCATAATGGCAGGTATCCATGGCACCTTAAAAAAAGGATTACTTCAGGTACAGGACATTTAAGTAATCGCCAGATAGCGGAGTTTCTTGCTAATAATTTTACATCTGAATTACGCAATATATGGTTATGCCATTTGAGTGGTGATAATAATAACCCTGAACTTGCATTTAATACTACAAGGGATCAGCTGTCACTAAAGGGTATAGAGGTGGGACAACATGTTGACCTTCACGTTCTCGAGAGAAATGTTTTATCAGCAAAAATTGAATTCTAAACCAAATGTCTCTAGCACCTGTTCTTCTGTTTACTTATAACCGACCATCACATACAAAGCAAACACTGGAAGCTTTAATGAATAATAAGCTTTGTAGTGAAACTGAATTATACATCTTTTCGGATGGGTATAAGAATAATTCTGATAAAAATGATGTTAAGGAAGTTCGAAGGATTATACACTCAATTGATGGATTTAAGAAGATCTGTATTATTGAGAATGGCAATAATATTGGGTTAGCGAAAAACATAATTCAGGGAGTTACCAGAATTATAAATGAGCACGGCAAAGTTATCGTTCTGGAGGATGACTTGATTACTGCACCTCATTTTCTCACTTTTATGAATGAGGCTTTGGATAGGTTTGAGGATGAGGATAGAATTGGTCATATTCAGGGGTTTATCTTCCCTATAGAAGAACTGCCAGAGTCTTTCTTAATTAAATGGACAGGCAGCTGGGGATGGGCAACATGGAAAAGAGCATGGAAACTTTTCAACCCTGATGGGAAAGAGTTGCTGAACGAAATAAAGAGGCGTAAGCTTTCAAAACAGTTTGATTTTAATGGCAAATATCCTTTTACAAGAATGCTGAAGAGGCAGGTAAATGGTGAGAACGACTCCTGGGCTATTAGATGGAATGCTACGCTTTTTCTGAATGATATACTCTCACTGAATGCTGGCAGGTCTCTTGTAAGAAATATTGGCTTTGACGGTAGCGGGATTCATAGCGGAAGCGATGATATCTACAGTACTGACCTGTATAAAGGGAAATTGAATATTAATATCCCTGAAATCAGTGAGAACAAGAAAGCCAGAAGAGCAATTATGAAATATTACGGTCAAACAAACTCATTTAGAGCAAAGTTAAAAAGAAGGATAAACAGATTTTTAAGAAGCAGATAGGTTATGAATATCCTGATGATCAGCAAATCTGACGTTCATGGAGGTGCTGCAATTGCTGCATACCGTTTGATGTATGCTCTAAACTCTGAAGGTGAAAACGCTAAAATGCTAGTCTGTGATAAAAGATCTGATAATCTTAAAGTAATACAGGGAGGAAGTAAACTTAATAACAGGTGGAATTTTTACCGTGAAAGAGGTGAAATATTCCTTTATAATCATCTCTCAAGAAAATTTCTATTTGATATTTCAATTGCAAATACAGGTTTATCAATCACTGAACTTGATGAATTCAAGAATGCTGATGTAATTCATCTGCACTGGATTAATCAAGGTATGTTATCAATTAAGGAGATTGAGAAGATTCTTCTATCGGGGAAAAAAGTAGTGTGGACTATGCACGATATGTGGCCATTCACAGGTATTTGTCATCATTCAGGAGATTGTAATAAATATGAGAACTCTTGCGGGAGGTGTCCATATATTGCAAATCCTTCTGATAAGGATCTTTCGAATTTGATATTTAATAAGAAGAAAGATATATACTCAAAAGGCAATATCACTTTTGTAGCATGCAGTGACTGGTTGAAAAAGCTGGCAGAGAAAAGCCCATTAACTAATGGACATAAGATTGTTTCTGTACCCAATCCTATTGACACAGATTTGTATAAGCCGAAGGACAAATTGCTTATTAGGGAGAAGCTAAATCTTCCTACGGATAAAAAACTACTCCTGTTTGCTGCAGCAAAAGCTTCTGATAAACGTAAGGGAACTGATTACTTGATAAATGCTTCTAGGTTAATTGCATCCGAAATTAAGGATAAAATAGTATTTCTTATTGCAGGAAACGAAGGCGCTGAGATTGCAGATAGACTGTCTTCCCCCTCTATCTGTATGGGTTATATAGACTCTGACAAGATGCCTGATATATATAATGCAGCTGATGTATATATAACTCCATCACTGCAGGAGAATCTTCCAAACACTATTATGGAAGCTATGTCTTCAGGCACTCCCTGCGTTGGTTTTAATATTGGTGGAATTCCTGAGATGATAGATCATAAATTAACCGGTTATGTAGCCGAATACAAAAGTTCAGAGGATCTTGCCAAAGGGATAAATTGGACTCTTTTTGAGGCTGATGCTGAGACACTTTCATATAATTCACGTGAAAAGGTTATGAGTATATATGAACAGAAGAAGGTTGCAGCGCTCTACAAAACTTTATATGAAGGGTAATAATAAAATAACTGATCAGGTTCATTGGGATGAGTATTGGGGAAATTATCAATATGATAAGATTCCTAAGAAGGTCGTTTTTAAAAAGTTTATGCCTCTGCTTACAAGAGGGAAAAGCTTCATTGATATTGGTGGGTTCCCGGGTATATTCTCTGCATATTTCTATAAACATGGAGTTAAAGATGTAACTTTACTTGATTTTCACCTGAATTATGAGATTGTAAGAAGCATTGAAAATAGAAATGACATGCCTCTAAATAGTATTAAGTGTATAAATGCTGACTTTTTATCATTTCATTCCGAAAGGAAATATGATATTGTGTTTTCTTCCGGGTTTATAGAACACTTTGAAGATACTGCAGATGTAATTAGTCGACATGTTGAATTACTATCCGAAAATGGTCAGCTTCTTATCATTATTCCCAATTTTCTAGGTTTGAATGGCTCAATCCAGCGTTGGTTCGACAAACAAAATCTTGATGCTCATAACTTAAACTCAATGGACATATCTATCCTTGAAAGGATAATGAAAGGATTTAATCTAAAAGATTTAACAGTTGATTATATTGGCAAGCCAATGTTATGGCTGGAGCCGAAGCCCGAGAATAAAAGCAAAAGGAAATGGATTAAGATGCTTAGTTATGTTGTAAAACTATTTCCGATAAAGAGCAGGTTTTTATCTCCCTTTATTGCTATATATGCCCGAAAATGAAAAAATTATCAGTTATAACAGTAACATTTAATGCAGAGCAAACGCTTGAGCGTACTTTAAAAAGCGTCTGCTTGCAATCATATCCTGAGATTGAGCATATTATAGTTGATGGCTTGTCTACAGACCACACCATTGACCTGATTCACAAATATGATAATGATAAATTATTATGGATTAGTGAACCTGATAATGGATTGTATGATGCAATGAACAAAGGAATTAAAATGGCTACTGGTGATTATCTCTGCTTCTTAAATGCAGGTGATACTTTTTTCGCTAATAATACTGTAGAACTAATAATGCAATCTGATAGTTCGGCTGACATAATTTATGGAGAAACTACAATTGTGGATAATGAGGGCAATTTTCTACATATGAGGAGATTGAAAGCTCCGGATAAGCTTACCTGGAAAAGTTTTAAACAGGGCATGCTTGTATGTCATCAGGCTTTTATAGTGAAACGAGAAATTACAGAGCAGTATGATCTTGAATATAAATTCTCTTCGGATTTTGACTGGGCAATTAGAATGCTGAAGAAGTCAAAGGTTATTATAAATACAAATCAATTTCTGATTAACTACCTTAATGAAGGAGTGACAACTTTAAACAGAAAGAAATCTCTCAAGGAGAGATATAGGATAATGGTGAAACATTATGGGAAGGTCTCTACTTTTCTACACCACATATGGTTTATTATAAGATTTGCTATTAAATAAACTGTTACTTTTCGATCATATACTTTTATGTGTATTCAATTAATATGAAAAGAAGAAAATTAAAACTTGAGGAACTGGGTAGAATTAATATTGAGGAGTTCCGCGAAGCAGAAAAAACACCACTTGTTGTGGTCCTGGACAACGTAAGAAGTCAAAATAATATTGGTTCTGTTTTCAGAACATGTGATGCTTTTAGGATTGAGGAGGTTTTACTCTGTGGAATTACTGCTACACCTCCAAATGTAGAGATACATAAAACAGCCCTTGGTGCAGAAGATTCAGTAAAATGGCGATACTTTAATCATACAGTTAGTGCGCTTAACACACTAAAGAAAGAGGGGTATTATATATATTCGATAGAACAGGCTGAAAATAGTATATCATTGGAAAACATACAATTGGATAAAAACAAGAAATATGCAATCATACTGGGTCATGAAGTACATGGCGTAGATCAGGAAGTGGTAAATGCTTCAGATGGCTGTATTGAGATTCCTCAGTATGGAACAAAACACTCTCTGAATGTTTCCGTTACAGCTGGTATTGTAATTTGGGATTTCTTTAAGAATCTAAAGTAAAAAAAGGGTTACTATTAATTAGTAACCCCTAGACTTTTTATAACTCTCTTATTTTTATATTACGGAACCAGATCGAATATCCGTGATCTTGTAGTCCAATATAGCCCTCTTTTGAGATACCTTCCTGAAAACCAGGGAAATTTTTAAATTTACTGTTTTCAACCAACTCGTCCCATTCATCAGACCAAAGTGTATATTCAACTACCTTCACACCATTCTGAGTATGAGTTACTTTACCATCCTTAACTCGTATTACTATATTATTCCATTCTCCATAAGGATTAACGGTTTTAGGATCTGCCGGAAGCATATCATATAAAGAGCCTGCAAGATGTGAATCAATCTTGTTATCACTTGCATATTCATTGTCTAAGATTTGTACTTCAGGTGCAGAGTTGTAAATTGCTTTGCCTTTCTCTTCTCTTACATAGTAGAATATTCCGGAATTACCCTCTTTTTCAGTTTTCCAGTCTATTGATAATTCAAAATTCTTAAATTTCTTTGGAAAAAAGATCATATCACCTCCTACTCCCTGACCAGGTCTGGCTCTTTCAGCTTTGAATACCTTCATGGCACCATCCTCGATAGTCCAGTTATCCGGTACACTGTTACCATTATACTGACGCCAACCAGTAAAATCCTTTCCATTAAACAGCAATGTCCAGCCTTGTTTTTCTTCTGCTTTTGTAAGTTCGTTTAGGTTAACTTTTGCTGCAGAGCAGGAAGTAAATAGTAAGATAGAAATTAGTATTAGCCAATTCGTTCTCATTTTAGTAAATTTAAATAGTTATAATTAAAGAATTAATGCAATCTGGTTTTTTTATATCACATTTCCCAATTTTCCAGCTTAATGGAGTTTCCATCAAAAACTGCATATGAAAAGAGAGTAATCCAATCACCAAGTATAACAACCCGGCTATGTTCTGCAATTGGCAAATTGATCAATATATGACGATGACCATAGATAAAATAATCTATATCCTGTATCTCCTTTAATTTGTCTTTAGAGTACTGTATCAGGTATTCATTTTCTTCTCCCAAGTATCCAACGACGCCTCCTTTTTCGCGACTATCACTCGACCATGCATGGGCTAAAGGTACAGTCCATCTTGGATGAATTCCTGAGAAGCATTTTTGCAAAAATTTATTATGAAATAATTTTCTTAGAAATCTAAATGACCTGGAACCGTCTCCTAAGCCATCTCCATGAGCAAGAAAAAACTTTTTACCTTGAATTTCAGTAATTATGGGTTTCAAGTGCAAAATCAATCCACACTCTTTAGACAGATAATCTGTAATCCATATATCGTGATTACCAATAAAGAAATGAACTTCTACCCCATTGTCAGTAACTTCTGCAAGCTTACCGAGCAGCCGCGTAAACCCCCTAGGAACAACATACTTATACTCAAACCAATAGTCGAATATATCTCCCATCAGGTAAATTGCAGACGCATCTTCCTTAACATGGTCAAGCCAACGACAGAGCTTCTTCTCTGCCTCAAGGGAATCAGGATGTGTTTTTGCTCCAAGATGGGCGTCAGCAAGAAAATATACTTTTTTACTCACAATATTTGTCTTTCAAAGTATCTTATAGTTCTTACAGCATTCCTAATTCCAGCATAGCTTCTTCGCTCATCATTGACTGATCCCAGGGAGGATCAAATGTAAGATTAAGGTTTACACTATTCACTTCTTCAATTGACTCAACTTTCATCTGCACATCCATCAGAATGAAGTCCGCCGCAGGACATGCGGGAGAAGTAAATGTCATTTCGATGGTGACATTATTATTTTCATCAATATCAACATCGTAAATCATGCCTAAATCGTAAATGTTTACCGGGATCTCCGGGTCATAACATGTACGCAGCATGACCACTATTTTATCTTGTAATGCTTGTAGTTCTTCGTTCATAATCTAATCTTTTTTATTAAACCGAAATATGGCCTGATTGTTTAAATAATTCAGATGATACCCTCATCTGCGAAACTAAAATATCGGTCTCCACAAACAATGATGTGATCTAATAATACTATATCCATCCATTGAGTAGCCTCTTTCAGTTTTTTTGTTATTTGGATATCTTGCGGACTGGGTCTGCAGTTATCAGATGGGTGATTATGTCCTAAAAAGATACCTGAAGCGTAAAATTTTAATGCTTCACGTAATATTAACCTGATATCAACAACCGTTCCTGATATACCACCTCTGCTTACCTGTAACTCCTTTATTACTTTATTTGATCTGTCCGTAAATATTACCCAGGTCTCCTCATGATTCAAGTCGGTAAGCCTGGGAACAAACTCTTCATATGCTATTCTTGAAGATGTAATTTTCCTTCGTTTAACAGGCTCACAGGCTTTTCTCCTTCGTCCAAGTTCAAGTGCTGCAGTTATGGTTACAGCTTTTGCTTCTCCTATACCCTTGAAATTTCTTATCAAATCAGTGACACTCATCCTGGCAAGTTTATTCAGATCGTTATCTGCTTCTTTCAATATGCTTTTTCCAAGCTCTACTGCAGTTTGTTTACTATTACCGGAACCAATTAGTATAGCTATCAACTCTGAGTCAGATAATGAGTTAACTCCTTTCAATAATAACTTTTCTCTGGGCCGATCTTCTTCAGCCCATTGCTTTATACTTAACTTGCTCATGATATATTACCACTCTTTAACAGAGCAAATATAGTAAGTTTTTTCCAAAAAAAAGCAGGACCCAATATTAGTCCTGCTTTAATGTTTTATACTATTTCAACAACTCATTATCTAACCCTCTCAACATAAGAGCCATTACGAGTATCTACTTTAATTTTCTCACCTGTATCTATGAATAGTGGAACTCTTACTTCAGCTCCTGTCTCCAGAGTTGCAGGTTTTAATGTATTTGTTGCAGTGTCACCTTTAATGCCCGGCTCTGTATAGGTAACTTCCAGAACTACATGTACCGGCATCTCCGCTGTCAGAATTGTTCCACTTTCTGCATGAATCTGTACCTCTACAATATCTCCTTCTTTAAGGAATTGAACACCCTCTATCTGTTCAGCCGGAATAGGAATCTGTTCGAATGTTTCAGTATTCATGAAGTTGTATCCCATATCATCTTTATAGAGATATTGAAATGGTCTTCTTTCTATTCTAACTTCATCAACTTTTACACCGGAATTGAATGTTTTATCTAGTACCCTGCCAGTGGTAACATTTCTAAGTTTTGTACGAACGAAAGCCGCACCTTTACCTGGTTTTACATGAAGGAATTCTACAATAAAGTAATATTGTCCTTCAAGTTCGATGCACATTCCGTTCCTGAAATCAGCGGTTGTTGCCATAAAATTTTGTAATTGTTATACTATAAGATAATTAATTGTATTTGAGTGCAAAAGTAACTATTTACTGCGAAAAATGCAAATGAATAATACCTGGGGTTCATCTAAAAGTAAACAAATAATTAGGGATGAAATTCCATATTGCCACCAATGTTATAGCAAATGCTTTTGACAAATAGAAATTGAACTTTAGCTTTTCGTTAAACAGAAAGACAAAGAGATTATTCAATGCCAGCCCTATTGATGAAATAAAGAAAAAGGATAAATATTCACGACTAACTTCTGGATTGTTACTCTCGAACGTCCAGATTCTGTTTAAAATATAATTTGAAGTGGCTGCAATAGAAAACCCTATAGAGTTAGAAATGAACTTATTCCACTTTAGTTTCTCTTTGCATATCCATGTGAAAAGAAAATCTATTGCTGTTCCGGATAAACCAACAATACCAAATTTTAAAAATTTAATTATCAGCTCTATAATCATTCGAATGTAACTTTCACAGGTTTACTCAAAGTTGCCGGATATACTCCCGGGGTTCCAGCAGCAAAATATACATCATATACACCTGCAGAATATTCAGATAAATCAATTAATATCTTCCCTGAAACAGTTTCTCCTGAATATATTTCATTTGAATCAAATTCGGATATAGCAGCCAATCTCTCTCTAACTAATTTACCATCCTTTTCTGTTATGAATACAAGATAAATTTGTAATGGCATTGATGGATGATTAATATTGTATGTATTATTGTAAGGATTCACAATTTTCACACCCATCTCGTTAACACTCTTGGTTGACAGTGGAGTATTGTTGATATCAGGAATTACCTCAAGCCTTTTATAAGGTTGATAATGCAGCACCTCTTTCAAATTAAAAACAGACTCTCCACTGATAGTTGGTACAACTCCTGTTGTATCATTCCTGAAATCTATTACAACTTGATGATCAACATAACTCTCGTCAAACCTCCAGATATCATATTGCGTATTCCGATAATTTAATGCTCCCATTGCGTGTGCTTCACCGCCTGTATAGAATCTGTACTTTGAAGGCATCTGAAAACCGGATGTAAACACAACAGGGCGTTCACCTGCAAAAGCATAAAGATCCTCAAGCCTCTTTTTATCTCCATGCCACTCTGTTTTTATTGGCAGAATATCTATCATGAGAAAAAGTCGAGCAGCAAATACCAAAATTAAAGATGGCGCAACAACTCTGTAAAGATAACGTTTTAAATTCTGGTTTTCAACAGCTTCTCTTAATATCATAATTACCATTGGAATGGAAGCAGCTATTGTCCAGTGGGGTTCGACACGACTCTTAAATGTCCATAATGCGAAGAATATTAAAAACCCAGCCATTAAAAATTTTAATGCTCTATTGAATAGATCTCCTTTTTTATTGATAAACAGAACATAAATTCCTGCTATTAGTGTAAAAGGATTAAATACTGGCAACTGATTAAGGATATAATCAATAATGTTATTCCATTTAAATCCAGCTGACCGATCTATAAGATGGTATTTTATTGATGGAAAATCGTGATTTACCTGCCACAGTATATGTGGAATGTAGAGAACTATTACAGAAAGTACAGAATAATAGAAAGTGCTCTTTTTAAACAGTTTAAGGTTTGACAGAATAACAAAAAGTATTATAAGTGCTCCATGATATTTACTATACATTAAGCCTGCCATAAACAGAGCCATCAGTAAAGCTCCTTTTAAGGAATAGTCACTCCTTAAATAATACCTGTAGCTCCACAGGAATAAAACAGTAAAAAAAAGCAGCACTGAATCCGGTGTTGCTACGAATCCGTAAGCCTGAAGCATTACAACTGAAAGTGAGACTAAGAAAAAGAGAATTACATTCTCTCTTGTTTCTTTTAACTCGGATAACTTGTAGAGTACAAAAAGATAAACCAGCTGTAGTATCATTACTACCAGACGTACTCCAATTAAAGTATTTCCGGCAAGTAAAGTCCCAATTTTGATTACTAAAGCTATCATTGGAGGGTGATCAAAATATCCCCAATCCGGATACTGAGAATAGACCCAATAATAGGCCTCATCATTCCCAATTTCAGTAAAAAGAGACTGGATGATATTAATTAAAAACCAAGCAAATATTAATAATATAAATATCTGCCTGGTTTTTACAGTACACCAAAATTGTGACTTTAACATTACATATTATTCTATACTATAGAACCTGCATTCCATCCAATACAAGTTTTATTATAAATAGCACAAATATTACCCACATTGTAATAGAAATATGTTTCCACTTTCCACTTAACGCTTTCAGGAATACAAAAGACAACATACCAAAAACAATACCCTGTGCTATGCTGAATGCAAATGGCATCATAACTATAGTGAGGAAAGCGGGCAATGCTTCTGTCATATCGCTGAAGTTAATTTTTACAACTGAAGTAATCATAAACAGCCCTACCAAAATAAGTGCAGGAGCAGTTGCTGATGCAGGTACCATTAAAAACAATGGAGCAAGGAACAGTGCCAGTACAAACATCATTGCTGTTGAAAGTGATGTCAAACCTGTTTTACCACCGGCTGCAACACCAGAAGCACTCTCTACATATGATGTCACAGTACTTGTACCTAATACAGCACCAAATGTTGTACCTAATGCATCGGCGAAAAGTGCTTTCTTTATTTGAGGGAAGCTTCCATCCTTATCTGTTATACCAATTTTTGATGCAACACCAAGCAGTGTTCCTATTGTATCAAAAAGGTTTACAAACAAGAAAGTGAAAACTATAATTAACATATCCAGTGTGAAAATGTTGCTCCATTCAAATTTCACAAAAACAGGAGATATATCAGGTGGCAATGAAACAAGACCGCCGGTTGGCATCTGAACAAGACCTAATATCAAACCAAAAATAGTTGCTGCAACAATACCTATCAGGAAAGATCCGTGTACATTCTTAAAATATAAAACAGCAGTCAGGATAAGACCTAAAGATGCAACCCAAACATGGGGATCAGACATTGATCCCAGAGTTAACATAGTATTATCATCTTTTACGATAAGTCCTGCATTCTGTAACCCCAACAAAGTGATGAAAAGTCCAATCCCTACAGGAATTGCATATTTTATTGTACTTGGAATACTCTTTACAATCAATTCACGAACATTGAAAAAAGTAAGTAATATAAAGATGATACCTTCAATGAATACGGCGGTTAAAGCCATTTGCCATGAATATCCTAGTCCCAGTACAACAGAGAATGCAAAGAATGAGTTAAGCCCCATTCCAGGTGCCTGTGCTATAGGCAGATTAGGAATAAATGCCATAAACAATGTACCTAAAACACTTGCAAGGGCAGTTGCAGTAAACAGAGCTGACTTGTCCATTCCTGCAGCACTCAAAATATTTGGATTCACAACTAATATATACGACATGGTCAGAAAGGTAATAACTCCCGCTACCAACTCAGTGCGTACTGTTGTGTTGTTTTGCTTTAATTTAAATATCTTTTCAAGCATTATCAATCTCTAATTAATTATTAAAAAATCCATTTTGTTGCCAGTGTAGGAATAGCATAGAATTTACTTTCAGCAAACTTGTTCACAAAGTTATAGCTTAATTCTACTTCACTACCTAATGAGAAGTTTGGTGTAATATTAAACCATATTTGAGGTTCACTAAGCAGAATAAGCTTCTTACCATTTGCTTCAGTACCCTCTGTAAAAGATTTATCCTCAGTCCATAAATCCATGAAACCTCCTAAAGATATCTTATTATTTGCTAATGAAGCGTTCCATGTAACTGTCCACTGTGCATCATTACTAACCTGTTCAAATGCATTTAATTTATAAGCCAGATATGTGCTCATAAAAAAGTTTCCTAACTGAAAAGGATATCCAAAACCTGCAAGATATGAACTTGGGATTGAGAATCCGAAGTCTTCTCCTCTTACTAAACCCAAACCTCCATTGTATTCAATGTGCGGAAGAAGAGGGAAATCACCTATTTTAAACTCTCTCGCAATTTCACCATAGATAAGTCCCGGATTACGTTTGTCAAAACTGAAATCGAAGTCCACAAACATAAAAGTATTTCCCCACTGATCCGGTTTGAAAAATTCAAACGTAGCAGTTAGATAATTAATGCCGGAAACGTCATCACCATAAAGTGAACTACGTGGATCAAAATGTAACTGGAGGTTCTGCCCTTTTGCAGATATAAGCAAACAAAACAGGGCTAATGTTAGTAAGATTTTACGCGACATAAAATTAGTTTAAATAAAAGTTAATTAAAATAAGATCGCAAAAGTATTAAAATTCTGCATAAACTACATGAGTTATGTCTATTTTTTTCTTTTTTTATTAAATCTGAAGAAGATACCACTTATATTTGTATTTTTGCCTTTCATAAAATATCAAATTAACATGGTTGGATTAAAAAGCAGAGACCTACTTGTTTATAATACATTAAGCAGAGAAAAGGAGCCGTTTGAACCTCTACACTCCCCATTCGTTGGAATGTACGTGTGTGGTCCTACTGTCTATAGTGATATACATTTAGGCAATTGCCGCACATTTATTTCATTTGACCTGATTTACAGATATCTCCTGCACTTAGGTTATAAAGTTCGTTATGTTCGTAACATCACAGATGCCGGACACCTTGAGGGTGATAGAGATGAAGGGGATGACAAGTTTGCAAAAAGAGCCAAACTTGAAAAGTTAGAGCCTATGGAGATCGTTCAAAAATATACTCTGGGCTTTCGTGAAGTGCTATCACTTTTTAACACCTTGCCTCCAAGTATAGAACCCACTGCTACAGGTCATATAATTGAACAGATAGAGATGATCAAAGTGATACTGGATGCCGGATATGCTTATGAGGTAAATGGATCAGTTTACTTTGATGTTGAAAAATACAGCAAGGAGTATGATTACGGTATACTCACAAACAGAAAACTTGAGGATTTGCTGGAAGGCACACGCGAACTAAGCGGGCAAGATGAGAAGCGTGGAAGACTTGATTTCGCTTTATGGATTTCGGCAAAACCTGAAACATTAATGAAATGGCCATCACCATGGGGTGTGGGATTCCCCGGCTGGCACATTGAATGTTCTGCAATGAGCACTAAATATCTTGGCACCTCATTTGATATTCACGGAGGAGGAATGGATTTGCAGGCAACACACCACACGAATGAGATTGCACAGTCTAAAGCATGTCATCATAGTGAGCCTGTTAAGTATTGGATGCACACCAACATGCTCACCGTTAATGGTGTCAGAATGTCGAAGTCGGCAGGTAACGGCTTTTTACCTAAAGAACTTTTTACAGGTGATCACCCATTGCTTGAAAGAGGCTACTCTCCTATGACAGTACGCTTTTTTATGTTGCAATCTCACTATAGAAATACTCTTGATTTCTCAAATGAGGCTCTTCAGGCTGCTGAAAAGGGGTATAAAAGACTTATGGGCAGTATAGCTACACTAGAAAAAATTATACCATCTGATGTATCCACTGTTGATATCGCCTCACTTGAAAAGAACTGCTATGCAGCAATGAATGACGATTTCAGCAGTCCCGTTCTTATAGCTCAACTATTTGACGCCGTGCGCATTATTAACTCATGCAACGATAAAAGTGAGACCATTAGTTCAGAAGATCTCATTAAGTTGAAAGATGTTATGCACACTTTTGTGTTTGATATTCTAGGGCTAACAGATGAAACTAAAAGTATGACCGGGAGCAACGTAATCGAGGGGTTAATGAACCTTATTCTGGATATAAGAAGGACAGCACGTGAGAATAAAGACTGGGCTACTTCAGACAAAATACGTGATGAGCTTAAAGCTGCTGGAATAGAAATAAAGGACACCAAAACAGGTGCTGAATGGAGAATATAAAAAGAGTTACTTTTACTTCTAAGATAGGTGTTGTTGCTGCTGCTGCCGGTTCAGCAGTAGGGCTTGGTAATATTTGGAGATTTCCAAGTCAGACCGCCGACGGTGGTGGCGCTATATTTATTTTTGTATATATCGCTTGTATTCTCTTTTTTGGTATTCCGGTAATGATGAGCGAGTTTATTATAGGTAGATCTGCTCGTGCTAATACTGCGGGTGCATTTCATATCCTTGCTCCCGGAACTCAATGGAAGTGGATTGGTCGGCTTGGTGTACTTACCGGATTTATCATAATGGGTTTCTATATGGTAGTTGCAGGCTGGACTCTGATATATTTCCTCCAGTCAATTACTGGCAATCTACACACTGTCAATGATTTCAGCATACACTTTACTAATATTCTGAACGACCCTTTGAAGCAATCAGTATGGATGATTGTATTTTCATTTCTTACATCTTTCTTCATACTCTCAGGTGTAAGAAAAGGCATTGAAAAATCAGCCAAAATCTTTATGCCGATTCTGTTCCTGCTATTAATAATTCTTGCTATCAGATCAATAACGCTTGAAGGTGCTATACAAGGATTAAATTTCTTGTTTAAACCAAATATGGAGCATGTTAAGCAGACTGTTTTTCTTGATGCTATGGGACAGGCTTTCTTTTCATTATCAATTGGAATGGGCTGCCTCATTACCTACGGTTCATATTTTAATAAGAGCATCAATCTAACAAAAACAGCAGTTCAGGTCTCAATTTTAGACACACTGGTAGCTGTATTATCCGGAGTAATTATTTTCCCTGCTGCATTTGCGCTTACATCAAGCCCCGACACTATTGTGGATGAACTGGTAACAGGTGGTCCTGGTCTCCTATTCATTACAATTCCTGAGCTACTTAATCAGATGCCTGCCTCAATGGCATGGTCTGCACTGTTTTTCTGCCTGCTGGCACTTGCAGCTTTAACTTCCACTATATCATTAATGGAAGTTGTTACAGTATATCTGTTCGAAGAGTATAAAATATCGCGAAGAAAAAGTACAATCTTTGTTACATTGGGTGTAATAATTCTTGGGATAATCTCATCATATTCTTCTGTTTTCTTTAATATATTGGATATGGCATCAGCTAAGTATATGCTTCCTATTGGTGGACTATTTATAAGTATATTCGTGGGATGGTATCTGAAACAGCAGTTGGTTACAGCACAGATAACCAATGAGGGGAAACTGAGATTCGGCGTTGGATTTATAAAATTCTATATCTTCCTACTACGTTTTATTGCTCCAATTGCAATATTATCAATATTTGTATATGGATTAACAGGTTAATCACTAAAACAATTTAAAAGTATACACTATCTGTAATTCTTATGTTTTAAAATGCTATTTTTGCATTAAAATCCAGTTGTTATAATGTTATCTCAATATAAAATATATCCCCCGGAAACAGTAAAAACAACAATCCAGCTTCCGGCTTCAAAAAGTATAAGCAACAGAGCTATGATTCTCAATGCTCTGTGTCTGAGTACTGCACCAATTAAGAATCTATCTGATTGTGAAGACACTAAGGTTCTGATAGATGCTTTCAACTCCGATTCAAACCTTTTCGATATTAAAGCAGCAGGAACTGCTATGCGTTTTCTTACAGCTTTTCTTGCCGGAATGGAAGGTGAATGGATAATAAAAGGGACAGAGAGGATGCATCAGCGCCCAATTCATCCTTTAGTTGAAACTCTTACTGCATTAGGTGCTGACATAGAATATCTTGAAAAAGAGGGGTTCCCTCCACTCAAAATAAGAGGTAAAAAACTAAATGGAGGAGAGGTATATTTATCAGGGAATATCAGTTCACAGTTTATTTCTGCTCTATTGATGGTTGCCCCAACAATGAAAAATGGGCTGATCATGCACATTGAGAAAGAGATTGTCTCCAAGCCATATATCGACCTTACTATTGGAATGATGGCCAAGTGTGGTGTTCATGTCAAATGGGAGGGAAATGATATTACCGTTAAGCCTCAAAACTACAAAGCTGTTGATATGACAGTAGAAGCTGATTGGACTGCAGCTTCATACTGGTACGAAATAGCATCTCTGCTACCCGGATCAGAAATTAAACTACTGGGATTAACAAAGGATAGTATGCAGGGAGACTCCAATGTGGTAAATCTTTTTGTTGATCTTGGGGTATCTACAGAGTTTGTTGTTGATGGAATAATTATTCGCAGCAATAACAAAAAAACTAAAAAATTCTTCCATAACTTTATAAACGAACCCGATCTTGCACAAACTTTTGCTGCAACTTGTTGTTTTAAAAAAGTACCCTTTATTTTTTCTGGTATACAAAGTTTAAAGATCAAAGAAACAGATCGGGTACAGGCATTGATAAATGAACTTAAAAAACTGGGGTATATACTCACTGAAAATGAGATTGGCATGCTAGAGTGGGATGGTGAACGCTGTATACCCGAGAAAGAGCCGGCAATTGATACGTACGACGATCATCGTATGGCAATGTCACTTGCGCCGGGATCAATCGTTAAACAATCTATATTAATAAACGACCCGGATGTTGTTTATAAGTCATATCCTAATTTCTGGAAAGATTTAAAACATGCGGGATTTGTAATCGAAGAAAGGAAATAAATTATGCAACCTATCTTTTTATTTTTAGCTATTGTTCTTTTTTTTATTGTAGCACTTACGATAAATAATTATATACAACGTAAAAGAGGTAATACAACTGAACGTGAAATGGCTCCGCCTTCTATCGACCTGAGTCAGAGTGGATGCTGCGGTGCTCACGAAGTTTGTGAAAAAGACAGTCTTATTGCAGCATTTGCAGAAGAGCCTGAATACTTCGATGATGAGGAGCTTGATAAATATTCATGTCGCGACTCCTCAGCATTTAGTGAGGATGAAGTTGAAGAGTTCAGAGAAATCTTTTATACTATCCTCGATGAAGAGAAACCAAGATGGGTAAGAAGTTTGCAAATGAGATCTATTTCTGTACCAGATCAAATGAAAGACGAGGTTCTCATGTTTGTAAATGAATTGAGAATGCAAAAAATGCACGCCTGATCTTTTAATTTATAATGAATATACTTGAACTCTTTAATTATGCTTTTTTCAGGAATGCTATAATCGGTAGTCTGTTTGCTAGCATAGCCTGTGGAATAATTGGCACGTATGTAGTTTCAAGACGATTGGTATTCATTAGCGGAGGTATTACTCATGCCTCCTTTGGTGGATTGGGTATTGGCTTCTATTTTTCCCTTCCTCCTATCATTTCTGCAATGATCTTTTCTATCTTTTCTGCATTCGGTATTCAATGGCTTTCAAGAAAGCAGGGAGTCAGAGAGGATTCTGCCATAGCTGTTTTCTGGTCACTTGGAATGGCTATCGGTATTGTTCTAACATTTCTAACACCTGGTTATGCTCCCAATTTATCTGAGTACCTGTTTGGTAATATACTTACTATAACTGTTTCAGACATTATCGTACTAATAGTATTATCAATTGTACTGGTAATGTTTTTTGTGCTTTTCTACCATGAAATTATTTCAGTCTCATTTGACACTGAATTTGCACGAACAAGACGTATACCTACTCAGTTCATTGAATATACGATGATGCTCTTTATAGCTGTTACAATCGTTTTAAGTATAAGACTTGTTGGTATAGTACTACTAATGTCTCTTATTACTGTTCCACAAATGACAGCAAACCTGTTAACTGTAAACTATCATAAAATAATATCTCTTTCAGTATTGTTTAGTTTCATCGGTTGTGTATTGGGACTATTCCTCTCTTATTACCTGAATGTTCCATCAGGAGCCTTTATTATTTTTGTACTCATTCTGATGTACTTTTTATTCAAAGGTGTAAAAAATTTAATGTTGCGTACAAGTAACCGTGCTATTACTGAAAGCATCAAACAATAAAAAGCCATTTTTATAGTTTGTACTATAGTAATGGATTAGTACGCATAATTGAAGAAACAGGCATTAAATATCTCTTTGTTATTGTGTGTTATTCTCGGAATAAGTTGTTCTACCGGGAGAAACACCCCATATTCGCGTGCTTATAAAGAACTGCGAACACGTTACAACATTTTCCATAATGCTCAGGAGTCATATGATAACATATTGAATGAGCAACTTGCAATATTTATGGACGACAGAAATAATATACTCCCAATTGTCTATAGTGCAGGCTACAATATAAAGAAAACTGGTAAGGGAGGACCATTCGACATTGTTATTAATAAAGCAGAAAGGGCTATCAGCGACTATTCAATAACTTCAAAACCAAGACGAAATCCTACTAAAGCATATTCGGAGGATTACAGAAAATGGCTGAAACAGGAGGAGTTTAATCCATTTATCAGTAATGTTTGGCTTCTTTTGGGTAAGGCGCATTTTCAAAATGGTGATTATGATGAAGCTTTATCTGTTTTTGCTGAAATTATCAGGATTTTTCCTAATGATACAGATCTAACATCTGAAGCACACATCTGGATGTTAAGATCTTACAGCGAGATGAGCAGGTTTTATGATGCACAGAATTTGATATACATTCTGCAAACACGTACTTTGTCAAATGATCTGAATATACTGTTCACTGAGTCAGTAGCTCACTATCTATTAAAAACAGGGCAGTATCATGAAGCTATTCCTTATATCAGACAGTTAATTGAGAAGGAGAAAAATCGGCTAAAGAGAAAGGGGTTACAATTCCTTTTGGGACAGGTTTATACACTAATAGGAGATTACGAAAAAGCAGTTGACTCATTTAAAGATTTAAAGAGGATCAATACTTCAAAAGAGCTTTACCTTAATGCATCTGCTTACATTGATGCCATCTCTTCCGGAAAAAACCAGGCAGACTCACTGGCTCTATTACTGCGGAATAGCCAGTTAAACGAGAATATAAGGAGTGTTGCGGTTACAGAATTAAATGTTGCTGAAAATAGCGATCAAACCGAATATAAAGATTCTTTTCAGTTATATTGGGAGGCTAATCTAAAAAGAAATATTTCAAAACCATTACTGAATGCATATTCAATCAGGAAGATTGAAAGAGATTTTACAATTTATGAATCTTCACCTCATGCATTAATTCTATTGCCATCTGAACAGTCAGATCAAATAAAAGATCTGCTATTTGTAACCGCAAATTTCAATTTCTCAAATTTTAAATTTCGCACATTCAATTTATCAACCACAATTATAGAGAGGAGAGAAGCGTTAAAGATTGAACCATTCAGCTCTTATGATGATGTTTCAAGATATCTGCATATGTTGAAATCAGATACTGTCTACAGGTCATCTTTACCTGAAACAATTACTCCTGTTATAATTTCGAAGTCTAATCTCAATATTCTTCAAAGCAGCACTTTAGAGAGTTATTATCAATTCTATACCGCAAATTTTAATTATCTGCCCGAAGATTTTTCCCCCGTTAAAATATCACTTCAAGAAGAAAGCTCATTACAAACAGAATCTGATGTGGCTAATATTTATATTGAAGATTCACTATCTTTGGAAACTGATTATGTTGCAAAACCTGTAATTGATAAGATAGAGATATCAGATGAAAGGCAGGTTAATCTAAAGCTTCTGCTTGAACAGAAAGCATCCGAAATGATGAAAAGGGCAAATAAGAGCACCATAACTGTTGACAGAGCCGAACAAATCAAGAAAAGGGAGCAAATAAGAAATGAGAGATTAAAAAGTCGCGAGAAGGAGCTTAAGGAGAGGGAGAGGAAAAGAGAATTGGAAATCAAACAAAGGGAAAGAGAGAGAGAACTCAAACTAAAAGCTCAAAAGAGAGATCGTAGATAAAAAATATAATTTCAATAGAATAGATTAATGAAAGAGATTGTTTTCGCAACAAATAATAAACACAAATTAGATGAGGTACGGAAAATTGCAGATACTAAACTGAAGATACTAAGCCTCTCCGATATTAACTGTCATGAGGAAATAGAGGAGACTGGTACAACTTTAGAGGCTAATGCTCTTATTAAAGCAAAGTATGTAAAAGATCATTACGGATATGACTGCTTTGCAGATGATACAGGCCTGGAGGTTGAGGCTCTTGATGGAATGCCTGGTGTATACTCTTCACGTTATGCAGGTGAGGCTTGCCGACCGGCAGATAATATGAATAAACTGCTCACTGTTTTAAATAATATTGAAAATAGGAAAGCAAGATTCAGAACAGTAATAGCACTTATATTGAACAACGAAGAGCACTATTTCGAAGGTATCATTAACGGGGAGATCACTCGTGAAGAAAAAGGCAATGCAGGTTTTGGTTACGATCCTATTTTTCAACCCGAAGGTTATAGTCAGACTTTTGCAGAGCTTGGTGATGACATTAAAAACAGCATTAGTCACCGTGCCCTGGCTACTGAAAAATTGATGAAGTTTTTGTTAAAATAGAAGATTGTGAAAAAATTCTTATCTTTGAGTATTATCATCACAAAAACACCAAAAATTAATCTATGTCAACAACTAACATTCGCACAGGTATTATTGGATATGGTCTTTCCGGCCGCGTATTCCACGCTCCGTTTATAGATGTAGTAGAGGGCTTTGAACTCTCGAAGATAAGTACTTCCAACCCGGTAAGACAGAAAACTGCTAAAGAACGGTATCCTGATACAGAGATTGTACCCGAACCAGATAGCATAATCAATGATCCTGATATTGATCTGGTAATTGTTACTTCACCAAATACCGACCATTTCCGATGGTCTAAAGAGGCTCTGCTTGCAGGTAAGCATGTAGTTGTGGAGAAACCATTCACAGTGAATGTTGCAGAAGCGGACGAACTCATCGAAATTGCAAACAAGCAAAATAAAATTCTTACTGTTTACCACAACCGCCGATTTACAAGTGATACAAAAACTGTGAAGAAACTACTTCAAAGTGGTCTCCTTGGTGAAATAGTGGAATATGAATCCCATTTCGACAGATTTCGTGTTAACCCAAGACCAGGGGGCGCCTGGCGTGAAGAGCCTCTCCCAGGTTCTGGTATATTCTACGATCTGGGCTCTCATCTGATAGATCAGGCATTGTGGTTCTTTGGAATGCCTGAAGCTGTTACAGCTTTTATTGACAGTCAAAGAGAGTGGGCTAAGGCTGATGATCATTTTGATGTGCGTCTTCACTATCCCGGACTGACAGCTACTTTAAAGTCGGGAATGATTTGCAAAATACCTGGTCCTACTTACTTACTTCATGGCACAAACGGAACGTTTGTAAAATATGGTCTGGATGTTCAAGAAGCTACATTAGATGGCGGATCTAAGCCAGTTGGTAAGGACTGGGGAAAGGAGCCTGAAGAGATCTGGGGTACTATAAACACTGAATATAATGGCGTTAAGATACAGGGCAAGCTTGAAAGTGAACAGGGTGATTATAAAGATTACTTCATCAATTTAAGAGATGCTATAAATGGAAATGCCGAGATTGCTGTAAAAGCAGAAGAGGCTCGCAACGTTATGAAAATTATTGAACTGGCTTTCCAAAGCAGTAAAGAGAGAAGGACTATTAAAGTACAATAGTTTCTGATTTAAAGAAAGAATATTGATGCTCCAATTATACTGATCACTGCTCCGGTAACCTGACGGGCAGTGATCTTTTCTTTAAACATAATAGCTGATGGTATTATGATGAAAATTGGAGTCAGAGCCATAAGTGCTGATGCAATACCTGTTTCAGTATGTTTAACAGCAAAAAGTGACAGAGATACACCGATGAAAGGTCCAAACATTGCTCCAATTGTGATCGCATTCATACTTTTTCTTTCACCAGTAGCAAGGATCACCTTTCTCCATCTTCTCATGAATGTAACAAGCAGGGCAAATGCGGCAAAACCAAATATTGCACGAATCTGAGTAGCAGCAATTGCATCATAATCTCCCATCCCTTTTTTACTCAGAATAAGACCTACAGCCTGCCCCAATGCACCGCCAATTGCGTACAAAAAACCTTTAACTGGTACATCCAGTCTTAGCTTTTTACCTGCAACTGCAATCATTATACCTGTTACACTTACCACTATTCCTGCTATACTCTTGGGAGTAAGATATTCACTAAGAAAAAACCATCCTATAACAGCTGTAATCATTGGAGCAAGACTCATTACAAGCTGTGAAGTACGTGAACCGATTATTGTGTAAGATTTAAACAGAAAGAGATCGCCAAGAAAGAAGCCTACTATGCCTGAAAGCCCCAGCCAAAACCAATTATAGGGAGTAGCATCAATTGGGAAGAACATTCCGCGGGTAAACAGAGTTGTAATACCTAAAAATATAACTCCAAGAAAAATCCTGATAATATTTACAGATAAAGACCCTACCCTTCTGCCTGCTTTCTCAAAGTAAATGGCACTAAAGGTCCAGCATACAGCTGTCAGAAGTGATGCAATTTCGCCAACATGCGATTGGATTGACATAGGAGATGTAGTTCGTTAATCGGATTCTATAACAAATAGAGTGCAAATGTAATATTTGTTGATCGATTTACGATTATTAATGTCACTTAGGTTCTAAAGTTTTTATCAGTTGTTTAGCTGCGTCATCAATTGATTTCTCACTACCAAGAAGTGAGATAAACTTACTGCCTATGATAGCGCCTGAAGATTCGTGACAAGCAGATTCAAAAGTCTCTTTATTCGATATTCCAAAACCAATCAGTCTTGGATTCTTAAGCTGCATCTTATTCACTCTCCTGAAGTAAGCAAGATTTTCATCACTAAAACTATTCCTGGCTCCGGTTACTGATGCTGATGAAACCATATAGATAAATCCGGATGTATTCTGATCTATTAACCTTATCCTCTCTTCCGATGTTTCAGGTGTGATTAGCATAATAACATGCAGTCCATACTCTTCAGCCACCGATTTATAGGATTCCATATACTCGACATATGGCAGATCCGGAATTATCAGACCATCAATTCCGCAGTTTGCAGCCTGTTTACAATAGTTCTCAAACCCAAACTGAACAATTGGATTGAGGTAACTCATCAATACGAGTGGAATAGATACCGATTCCCTGACTGTAGATAATTGATTAAACAGCACACTCAAGCTCATACCATTCTTTAACGCTTGTGATCCTGATGATTGTATAACTGGTCCATCTGCCATCGGATCACTGAAAGGGACTCCAATTTCAAGTAAATCAACTCCAAATTTTTCAAGTGATTTAATTACTTTGACTGTATCATCCAGTTCAGGATAGCCTGCAGTAAAATATACTGACAATATATTTTTTCTCTTTTCCCTGAATAGCTTATCGATTCTGTTCATATAATTTATCTGCTTACTATTTTATTTTCAATTCTATCTTCTCTATCAACCTGCTAAATTTTCAGGCTCATCTTAATTTATCAATAAAGTTTTTTATTGCTTCAATATTTTTTATTCCCGGTTGGTGTTCAAAACAACTATTTATATCTATCCCTGCAAACTTTGGATGCTGTATTGATTTTATGGCATCTGCATCTTCAGGTGAGATACCTCCACTCAAAATAAAAGGGGTTTCGCCTTTATAATTCTCCAGACTACTCCAGTTGAATTTCTCACCTGACCCACCATGAAGTTCTGTTTTTGTATCAAAGAGATAATAGTCACATTTACCCTCATATGCATTTAATTGTGCATTTGGCAAGTGGCCATCTTTATCTATCCCAAAAGACTTAATTAACTTATACCCCTCTAAACGCAGATTGATGCAATACCATGGCGGTTCACTGCCATGAAGCTGAATAGCATACAGTTGATTATCTGCAGCACGTTCACGTATGACCTGTGGGTTCTGATCTACGAACACCCCTATTTTTTTTATTTTAGCAGGAAGATATTTCACTCTCTTTCCTGCAAATCGTGGTGAATCAGGATAGAATATGAATCCAATCCAATCGATATCCAGTTGTTCCAACTGCCGGATATTCTCTTCATCACGCATTCCGCAAACTTTTATAATCATATCAAATTAGTTTACTATAGTTTATAATATTAATATCCGAACTATATATTAAACACTATTTCTTTTTAATCTGTTGAATAAATTCGTTCAGACTTTTTCCTGGTGTTCCTGACTTCATAAAATATTCACCAATCAGAAATCCTTTGTAACCTGCGTCTCTTAGTTCTTTAACAATCCCTGCATCAGAAATGCCACTTTCTGAGATCCATAATGCATTTTTTGGAAGCAGATCAGACATTCGGAACGACTTCTCCAAATCGGTCACGAAACTTCCCAGGTTTCTGTTATTAACTCCTATCAGATTGTTTAAAGGGGTGACATAATCTGTCTCCTTTTCATCATGTAATTCCAACAGCACATCCAGCTGCAACTGCCCGGCAAGCGCTGTAAATCGTTTTGACTCCTCCTTAGTTATTGCAGCTGCAATTAATAAAATTGCACTTGCTCCTGCCAGCTTAGCCTCATATATCTGATACTCATCAATAATAAACTCTTTCCTCATTACTGGAATATGAACGTTTTTTGCTGCACTCATCAAATCAGCTAGCGTACCCCCAAAATATTTCTCGTCTGTAAGTACAGATAGTGCAGCTGCTCCTGATGACTCATACTCCTTTGTAATAATATTGACGTCTGCATCTTCATGTAACCATCCCTTGCTGGGTGAGCGTCGCTTAAATTCTGATATGATACCGGTTTCAGAACTTTCAAGTGACTCTTTCAAAGAGTAGAATGGAATTTCATCTGCCTGCATAAGTTGTCTCTCTATATCTCTTAAAGAGACCAGATCTTTTTGCTTTGCAACTTCAATTCTTTTATTATCAACTATTTCGCTTAATATATCTCTCATAATCAACTCCGAATTATTCAACTGTTAATCTCAATAAATTTCTCAAGAACTTTAAGAGCCTTCTTCCCATAAAGTGAATCACGAGCAATCTCTATACACTCCTCAATGGTTTTGGTCTGATCAACAGTCTGAATTCCAAAAGCTGCGTTAACCAAAACCGCATTAGTCTGAGCTACAGTAGCACTGGCACTAAGTACATCCCGGAAAACCTTTGAAGCATCTTCTGGGGTATCACCACCATAAAGATCCTCCTGATTCAATCTCTTAAATCCAAGATCATCTGGCATAAACAGCTGTTCTCCTCGGTTGGAAACAACTTTAAACTGACTGGTCAGCGATATCTCATCATATCCATCCATACTGTGCACTATAGTGAATTTCTTGTTTTCCTCCTGATAGATATAGCTGTATAATCTTAACATTGCAAGGTCATACACCCCAAGCATCTGAAATTCCGGCTGAACAGGATTCACAAGCGGTCCCAGCACATTAAAGAAATTTCGCACCCCAAGACTCTTTCGCACTGGTGCAACGGCTTTAAGTGCCGGACTAAAAAGCGGTGCGTGTAGGTATGCAATATTACATTTATCCAGGCTCTTTCTGAAAAGATCATTATCTGCATGGAATTTCACTCCCTGTTGCTCAATAACATTACTGGCACCACTAATTGAGGTGGCTCCGTAATTACCATGCTTGACAACATTATAACCGGCACCTGCAACAACGAAACATGCAGTTGTTGATATATTGAATGTATTTTTTCCATCCCCTCCTGTTCCTACAATATCCAGTGGTGAGTAGTCGGATAAGTCTACCATCACTCGCATTTCAAGAAGAGCATCTCTGAATCCAAGTATTTCATCAACAGATATACTCCTCATCAAAAATGAGGTTATTAGTGAAGCAATCTGAGTTTCAGGTACACCACCCTTAACTATATCAATTAATACCTGCTTAGCCTCATCACGGGTAAGATAATTGTAGTCGAATAATTTATAAAGTATATCCTTCATATTTAGCTGTCCTCATTCTAAGAAATTATTAATAATCTTTATCCCATCTGGTGTAAGTATAGATTCGGGATGAAACTGCACACCGTGAAGATCAAGAGTTCTGTGCTTGAGAGCCATAATATCACCACTGTTATCCACTGCCGTTATTACAAGATCGGCCGGGAAGTTCTCTTTTGATACTATCCAGGAGTGGTATCGGCCTGCAGCTATCTCTTCCGGCAATCCGTTAAAAATGTAGTCGTTGCCTACAATCTTTATTGGCGTCTGCACTCCATGGAATACATTTGGTATGTTGGTCAAACCAGCGCCAAACACCTGACCTATGGCTTGGTGACCAAGGCATACGCCCAAAATACTTTTGGTTTCGGCATACTCTTTAATCAGATCAAGCATAATACCGGCCTCCTCCGGAACGCCAGGTCCCGGTGAAAGTATAATCTTATCATACTGATTTACATCTGCTAATTCTATTTTATTATTGCGCTTAACATCCACTTCACTATATCCAAGCGATTTTATTGCATGAACTAAATTATAGGTGAATGAATCGTAATTATCGAAAAGAAGTATTTTTTTTGTTTTCATCATCTGATGTTAATTTATTGAGATCTTCTGTTATGAATTATAGAGTTCCGAAGCTTTGTCAATTGCTTGCTTAAGGGCTCCGAGCTTACTCTTTACTTCGTTTAGCTCATATTCATCGTCGCTCTGTGATACTACACCTGCTCCAGCCTGATACCATAATTGGTTGTTACGACTGACGAATGTGCGAATGGTTATTGCCTGATTCAGACTGCCGTTCATTCCTATAAATCCGATACAGCCTCCATAAGCACCGCGATTATGTGACTCTATTTCTGATATCAACTGCATGGCACGTACTTTTGGTGCACCTGACAATGTACCTGCAGGGAAGGTGTCGAAGAATGCCTTAATCGGGTCAGCATCATCATTAAGTATACCACTCACACGCGACACAAGGTGAATTACATGAGAGTAAAACTGAGGTTCTCTGAAAAACTCAACCTCAACGTTGTGGGCATTGCGACTCAAATCATTTCGTGCAAGGTCAACCAGCATTACATGCTCTGCATTTTCTTTAGGATCATTCAGCAGAAATTTAACTCCTTCCATATCCTGGTTATAATTGCCTGTACGCTTTGTTGTACCGGCTATAGGATCTATGCTGATTCGCTTTCCTTCAATCTTGCAATGCGTCTCAGGCGAAGAGCCAAATATCCTGTACCCCCCAAAATCAAAGTAGAAAAGATATGGCGAAGGGTTTATAGTACGCAGTGCACGATAAACTTTAAAATCATCACCAGAGAATGGTTGTACAAATCTCCTTGAAAGCACTATCTGAAACAGATCTCCTTTTTTGCAATGCTCAACACCAAGTCTTACATACTGCTTATACTCTTCATCTGAAATGGTACTGAACTCCTCTCCCTCAGTAAAAAAATTGTAATTGGCAAAGTTACGCTGATTGATAAGCGACTCAATCTTATGAAGGTTGCTAAGTTCGTTGTCCCTCTGCAACTCAATCAGTGTGATCTCATCTGTAAAATGGTTGAAAACCAGTATATACTTATAAATTATGTACAACATATCGGGAGCATCGTTACGCTCTTCTCTGCTCTCTTTAATATTGATGTTTTCTGTATATTTCACACAGTTAAAAGTGGTATAGCCAAACAGACCGATATTACCATTTTCACTGCCTGTCACATCAAACCTTTTGATAAAACCACTCAATGCATCTGATACGGTGAAATCTCCAGTTAGACTCCTGCTCTCTTCTGTTTCATCGGGAAACCTCATTGTGCAGACACCTCTGTTTACCTCTACCCGTGCCATTGGCTTGAGTGCTATATATGAGATACTATTTTCATTGACATGGAAATCGGAACTTTCGAGAAGAGCCGACTGGGGAAATGAATCTCTCACTTTAAGGTAAATGCTTACCGGTGTGTGAAGATCTCCCATGATTTTCTTGCTGTTTGTCTTATATCTGTATTGCATATGATTGTAATTATCTGTTTAGTATCAATTACCGATTTTATTAATAATCCCTCTCATATTTGAAGTAGGTCTCAAGATCTTTGTCCCCCCTGCCAGATAGAGTTAGAACTACAATATCATCAGGCATAAATGTCACTTTCTCCAATGCAGCTAATGCATGTGCCGATTCCAAAGCTGGGATTATTCCCTCTCTTCGTGTCAGTTCAAAAGCTGCTTTAAGCGCCTCATCATCATTAACAGCCAGTACCTCAGCACGCTTCTGTTTTGCAAGATTAGCATGAATTGGCCCGATTCCCGGATAATCCAGTCCTGCTGAAATTGAGTATGGCTCAGTAATTTGTCCATCTTCTGTCTGCATTAACAATGTTCTGCATCCATGTAAAACACCTGCTGTACCTAAATGTATTGTAGCAGCTGATTCACCACTCTCAACACCTTTTCCTCCTGCTTCTGCAAGAATTATCTTAACATTGTCATTGTCAAGATATTCATAAATGGTACCTGCAGCATTACTGCCTCCACCAACACATGCAACCAGATAGTCCGGATAATCCTTGCCCTCTTTTTCGGTAAGCTGAACTTTTATCTCTTTGCTGATAACAGATTGCAAACGGGCTACCATATCGGGGTATGGGTGTGGACCAATTGTTGACCCAATTATATAATGTGTGTCTGAGGGGTGACTGCACCAGTCTCTTATGGCCTCATTTGTGGCATCTTTAAGTGTCATATTACCTGAGGTTACCGGTACAACAGTGGCACCTAACATCTCCATTTTCTTAACATTTACCTGCTGACGCTTAACATCTGTCTCACCCATATAAACAGTACAAGGCATCTGCATCAGCGCACAAACTGTTGCTGTTGCAACACCATGCTGTCCTGCACCTGTTTCAGCAATAATGCGCGTTTTCCCCATTTCGCGGGCAATCAGAATCTGACCAATTGTATTGTTAATCTTATGAGCACCTGTATGATTAAGGTCCTCACGTTTAAGATATATCTTTGCACCAAACCGTTCTGACAGTTGTCGTGAAAGGTATAATGGAGAAGGTCGTCCCACATAATCTTGTAATAGCTTATTAAAATCTTGCTGAAATTTACTGCTTTCCATTATTGGCAGATATGCTTTTTTAAGGTCAGTAACACACTTATGAAGAATTTCGGGAATAAATGCTCCTCCAAACTCACCGTAATAACCTCTCTCATCTACTGAATACTGTTTCATATTGTTTTATTTTTTTCTTTCTGCTTAAAATCTGAATACTCTCCTTTTACAATGATCCTGATCTTTTTGTTCTATAAAATGACAAAATAATATTTTAGCTTATGTATAGTGATGCCCCTAAAACTTAAAAAGCCCGTCGCAGGATTGCGACAGGCTCTTTAAATTATATTGTTTAAACTTAATTCAAGACATAGTTGCTTCTCCTTACGACTTTTTGAGTTGTAAGTTACGCCACCAATATCCGTTTAGAAGTAAATTCATAATTTCGCTATTATATCGTTGCAAAGAAATGGAATTAAATTTCAATATGCAAATATTATTTCGATTTTAACTGTTTTGATCTTTCTAAGATATTAAAACAGTTATTTTTCTTAAACAGACCAACTATTGATCCCCAAAAACGCTCCAAACCTCAACAGGATAGTCAGACTCAATAATATCCGGCTTATATACCGAGTTTTCCACCTCTCTCAAATAAGCTGCCATTCTCTGTTCCGTTGTTCTGAGTCTGTCGTGTGTAGGAGCAAAAGAAACCATGCATCTTACACCATTTGCATGCAGTTTTTCTACAATATGCCTGTTTGATTCATTAATGCTCTGACCAACATAGGCAATCATATTTTCCCATGGTACACCTGATATGTCAATATCTTCATACTCTGCTTCATTTCTGACAGCTACTGAAAGCATAATACCAGGCAGCCTGTCGTGGTAGTACCTTGCCTGTGCGCCGGTGTGAACTGTAAGCATTACATATTTCTCAGCTTTATGCTTCTGAATAAGATCCACAATCATTTGATGCGGCACATCTTTCCTGTCAAGGTTTACTACACTCTTACCTTTACACCACTCGAACACTTCTTCCAGTTTAGGTATCATTGAAGCAGTAATATTGCCTTCATGATCTTTGAGCCTGATTGATAATAGCTCCTCGTATGTGTAGTCAGACAATTTACCTGATGCATTTGTTGTTCTGTCGATAGTCTCATCATGCATCAGCACAATAACGCTATCTTTGGTTAGTCGCGGATCAACTTCAAAAAAGAGGGGAACTCTGCTCAGCGCTTGTTGAAAGCCCTCTATACTATTCTCAGGATACCCTTCCTCTTTGGTGCCTCTGTGACCACTTATAAGCAATGTGCTATCTGCTTTATAAGCAAAATACTCATGTGTATCACTAATCTTTTTGAACTTTAGATAGTTCTCCTTACCCTCTTTGGATCCACAGCCGGCAGCTGATAAAAGAAGGGCTAAAACAGCTACTGATAAGTATAATATTTTGATCACATTATCACTTTTTGAGTTCATAAATCTTTTACTTTTTTGAATCTTATAAATCATTTGTCAACTTATGCCATTACTTGCTGCAAGCATTTCTGCAACTTACTGCAGAATTATATTACAGATTATATTGCTTCAGCTTCAAATCCTGTTCTTTTAACCGTTTTCACTATATCATCGGTTGTTAAATCATCTGAATCAACAGTCAATATCTTATCCGGATTATCAATATCTACGCTCCACAACTCCTTTCCAACCTTCTTATCGAGAAATGGGGTTACTTTAGCTAAACAGTTTGAACAATTTATGTTTGTTTTAAATTTCATTGTTTTCATAATTAATTCAGTTTCTATTTATAGTGTACAGAATAATTTCAATAATTCAAATATAACATTTACTGAACGATTTTACCCAATCATCGCTGATATAATTTATCATTGGAAGAATAATCCTGTTAAGATTTATGTAAAGAAATGTAATATGGTGTAGTAAAATATGAATATTCAGATTAATTTTGATCTTAACAGTTAACAGACAGATTTATTATTTAATCGGCAATATGGCAAAAAGAGCAGACAAAAGAGGCCAGAGGCTTAAGAGCAGAAGAGAGAAAAAGAAATTGATACGACTGCTGATCATCACATTAGCAGCCATTTTAGTGATTGCACTATTCAGTCGCACCCCCACTCTTTCAGAATGGTACATTCAGAATGTTTACCCTTTTATATCCACAGCTCTTTCCTCAGTCTCAGGATTAATCCCATTTTCTGTATATGATCTGTTTATAGTAGTGGCTCTACTCTATTTACTTAAACTGATCCTATTTCTGATTATCAGACAAACAAGCTTTAAAAAATTTCTATACTTACTTTTACGATTAACGGTTGTATTGGTACTATGGTTCTATTTCGGCTGGGGAATATCATATTTCAGAAAGGATTATTATAGTCGCACCGACAATCAACAGTCACAGTACAATGCCGAAAATCTTCTGAATTTCACAAATCGTTTTATTGCTGATGCAAATAATTCATATGTTGAATTTGATGTACTGGAGAAAGAGGGGGTAAGACTTGATCTGGAAAACTCGTACAACAAGCTTAGTGAATCACTCTCCATCAACTACCCAAATGGAAAAAGAGTCCCTAAAAAGATGATATTTGAACCACTTTATTCCAAGATGGGTGTTTCCGGATACTTTGGACCATTCTTCAATGAGATCCATGTAAACAACTATGGTCTCAATTTCACATACCCTTTTACGCTGGCGCATGAGATGTCGCATCAGTTTGGCATAGCCAGTGAATCTGAGGCAAATCTTTACGCTTTCCTGGTATGTATTAACAGCGATGACGAAAGAATACGATACAGTGCTTATGTATCTATTATAGGCTATTTACTTAATGATATCTATACTCATCTGCCCGAGCAATATGAAACAATCATCAACTCTATTCGTCCCGAAATCATTGCAGACCTGCAACGCAACCGTAAACATTGGTTAGCTGCAAGAAATGCGACTCTGTCATCTGCTCAGGACAGAGCTTACAATGCATACCTCAAGAGCAACAGGGTAAGCTCGGGGACAGAGAATTATTCTGAAGTTGTAGGATTGCTTATTTCAAGTTATGATAAAATCTAAAATTAGTTGATGATTATATCCGGCCGGATGTGATCTGTACTACTCTTATTTTGGACTTATATTGTTCTTACCTCGGTCTTATGTTCTTCTTTCAGAACAGAAGAATACAAGAATAAATAAGGACAAAAGTTGCTCTCAGTTGTTATTTAATATAGAGGAAGTTGTATTAAATAAACAAAAAAGAGAATTATGAAAAAGTTACTTATTCTGATTTCTGCTTTTTCATTTTTGATAAACTGCTATGGTCCCAAAGGAGTGGTAATGATTGAACCAAACAGTAATGAAATTTCACAGGATATCGCTTCAATGGAGTTAGATACCCTCGAATATGAACTGATTGTTTTAGATCCGGGATTTGATACTTGGTATATGTTACAAAATTCACCGGCAAGATACCGTTCACAGCAATATTACGAAGGTTGGAATTTTCAATATGTAACAGCCTGGAACTCTCTGGCAAGAAGTTCGGGAAGAGGCTCTTTTTTTCAAACTATAATCGTTTATGATCCAAATACTGATTACGGTTTTGAGCTAAACCACAAACTGTTTTACTACTTTCAATATGTAGAACATAAACTGGGAATTCCAGTTTTGAGCAACCGCCCTATGGGTGTGGTATTTTAAACATCGCGTGTGATAAATCAAATCTTTTTGGTTTTTAATCTGAGACTGTTTGTAACAACACTCACGGAGCTGAGAGCCATAGCGGCACCGGCAATCATCGGATTAAGCATAAATCCGGTAAGCGGATATAGCACACCCGCTGCAACAGGGATGCCAATAACGTTGTATATAAATGCCCAGAAGAGATTTTGACGTATTGTTCTAACTGTTGCATGTGAAAGATGTATAGCCTTGGGAATCTTATTCAGGTCGGATGAGATTATAGTCATTTTTGCCACATCCATAGCAATGTCACTCCCTGCACCCATTGCAATACTTACATCAGACTGAGCAAGTGCTCCACTATCATTGATACCATCACCTACCATTGCAACCTTCCTGCCCTGTTGCTGTAAGGCTTTTACTAAGTCGGCCTTTTCCTCAGGCAAGACTCCACCTTTAAAATTTTTTATCCCAAGCTCTCCTGCAAGTGCGGCTGCCACTTTCTCATTATCGCCGGTATAAATTGCAACATCTATACCCATACTCTTTAGTGTACTTATTGCCTCTTTAGAAGTCGATTTAAGTTTATCAGTTATTCCAACCACTCCATAAGCCTCTTTCTCATCAGCAATAATGGAAATCGTATGAGCCGCATTAAGTTCCTCTTCAATTTTTTCCTGCAACTCCTGAGATATACTAATCCCTTTAGAAGAGATATACTGCTCATTACCAATATAGTATGTTTTATCTTCATAGGTACCCTCTATCCCTTTACCACTTACCTGCTCTACCGACACATTCTCTAAAAGCGTGCTGCTATCACTGAGTTCTTTTGTTATGGCGTCTGCCAGGGGGTGTTCCGACTGATGTTCTATACTATATAGGATATCCTGGTGAATTGGGAGAGAGTTTCCACTCCATGTAATTGAGGTTACCTGAGGTTTACCTTCGGTAATTGTTCCTGTTTTATCAAGTACGACAATGTCAATTTCCCTGGCCATCTCCAGACTTTCAGCATCTTTGATCAGGATTCCCTCGTTGGCCCCTTTACCAATTGCAACCATAATAGCAGTTGGTGTTGCCAATCCCAAAGCACATGGACAGGCAATTACCAGCACAGTAACCATTGCCATTAGTCCGTACACAAATCCCTCTTCACCTCCAAAAATCAACCATATAAGGAAACTGAGCAGAGCTATGCCAATAACCACGGGTACAAATATTCCGGCTATCTTGTCGACCAGTCCCTGAACAGGTGCCTTGCTCCCCTGCGCCTCGTCAACTGTTTTAATAATTTGCGCAAGAAGTGTATCCTTACCCACTTTTTTTGCTTTAAACCGGAAACTGCCTTTCTGATTGATAGTACCTGCAAAAACCTTTTCGCCCGGTTTCTTTTCTACATGAATCGGTTCACCGGAAATCATGCTTTCATCTACGAAAGAGTTACCCTCCAGCACCTCACCATCAACAGCTATTTTATCACCTGGTTTAACAAGTACTATATCATCAATTGCAACATCTGCTACTGCAATCTCTACAGGTTCTCCATCACGAAATACAACAACGGTTGAGGGTTGCAATCCCATCAGTTTTTTAATTGCATCGGAGGTGCTTCCCGTGGCTCTGGCCTCCATCAGTTTCCCAAGCAGGATAAATGCAACAATAACTCCGGCAGCTTCAAAGTAAACATGGGCTTCCAGACCTCTCATTTCCCAAAATTGGGGATAAATCATGTTGAAAAGACTAAACAGGTATGCGATACCTGTACTCAGGGCTACAAGTGTATCCATGTTAGCAGAACCATGACAGGCCTGTTTCAATGCACCTATAAAGAATCTTCTCCCGAAAATGAAAAGTATGGGAGTTGACAAGAGCAGCATAATCTCATTGGCGAATGGAATATCCATAAAGAACATCCCAATTATTGTAAGTGGTATTGCAAGTATTATTGCCCAGATTGTGTGAAGTCGCAGTTTTTTATATTTCTCCCTTTTAATATGCTCAACATTTTCAAATGATGACTCCTCTTCATCAATAAGTAGATCATAACCTATCTCCTGAAGTGAACTCTTCATATCAGAAGGTGCTGCAATTCCGGGAAGGAATTCAATATTCCCTTTACCGTTTCCGTAATTCACAGAAACGGTTATAACACCCGGAACAAATGATAAAATATTCTGTGTACTTGATGCACAAGCAGCACAGGTCATATTCAGCACTGGCTGAGAAATTTTTTCTGTTACCACCTCACCTCCTGAGTTACGTATTTCCGAAACTACATTTTGCAGTATCTCAGCAGCATCATCTTCAAGTTTCTCATCAATTGTAACAGAGACAGTATGATCCCTTTTATTATATTCTACTGAAGTGATCCCTTTTATATTTTCAATTGAACTTTTAGGCGGCAATTCCTTGCCTTTTAATTCTATTTTGTACCTATTGTTGTATATCATTACATTTACCCCTGTATTTTCATTTAAAATGTAGCTCTACGCTTTATTAAAACAGCTATTTGACATGTTATGTTTGAAAAATTTGTACTTTTGTTAATTGTACGTTAATTTTATCGATAAGAGTTTATAAAATCTATTTACATAACCGGAAAATCAAAGTTAGCCGGTAAAAAATAATTAAATTGATTATGAGTAAATCTTTCTTTCTGACAATTAGTCTACTGTTAATCACCTTTGCCATTTATTCTCAGAAAAAACAACTCGATCACTCAGTCTATGATGGATGGAAAAGTCTTTCCGATATCACCATAAGTAATGATGGCAAAATTGTCAGTTCATTAATTTCACCTCAGGAAGGTGACACTGCTCTCTTTATAAAGAATAGTGTTAATAAGATTGCTCTCACCTTCGATAGAGTCAGAAGTTATAAACTTTCGACAGATGGCAGGTGGACGGTTGGACTTCTTAAAGCTCCATTTGCTGATCGCCGCCAAGCCCGCATCGATAAAAAAACAAAGGAAGAGATGCCGGAAGACTCTCTTCTGATTATTGACAATCTAACATTTAATACTGAAAAGATCCCTGGTGTGAGGTCGTATAAAACCGCTCAGGATATGATTGTTAATGTTGCATACACAGTTGCTCTTCCTAAAGATACTACCAACAAAAAGGATGCCAGAGAAAAAGAAGTATTGATTCTCAGAAATCTGCTGACTCAAAAGGAGGATACTTTCAGAAATGCAAAAGAGTATGTCTTCAATAGGTTCGACACCAGCTTTGCTGTATCAATTCAGCCGGAAAATAAGGACACAACTGATTTTGCTCGTGTTGAACTTGTCGAAATTAGTAAGAATATAAAAAAGATTATTTCGGGTGAAGATGTAGAATATAAATCATTGACTTTTGATGAAGCGGGTGAACAAATTGTATATATCGCTACAGGTGATACTTCTAAAACTGAACAAAAGATATACGATCTGAGGTATTATAAATCCGGCCTTGACTCTGCGCTAGTTTTTGCTGATAAATCAATCACCGGAATGCCTGAACACTGGATATTCAATGAATATGCATCACCCCGCTTTAGTAAGGATGGCAGTCGTATTCTGATTGGAGCAGCTCCAAGGAAAGAGCCTAAGGATACTACCATAGTAGATTTTGAAATGGCTGAACTGGATATCTGGCACTGGAAGGATCCGATTATACAACCACAGCAGCTTGCTGAAAAAAGAAGAAGAGAAAGAGAAACCTTTACAGGAATAATTTATACAGATAATTTGAATAACTTCATACCCCTGGCAGATGAATTGAGGCCTTATGCATCAGTTTCTGATGAGGGTAATGGGCGATATGTCCTTCTCACATCTAACCTGCCATATTTGATTGAGAGTCAGTGGGACCTTTCGCCCAAGTATGATGTCTGGGTTATGGATTTAACTGACAATAGCCTGCATGAGGTTGCAAAAGCACTGAATGGCTACACTACCCTTTCTCCTAAGGGAAATTATATCTACTGGTGGGATGAAGAGAATAGGAACTGGTTTGCATATAACAACAGTAATAAGTCACTGGTAAATATGACAAAGGATATTCCGGTCAATTTCTGGGATGAAGAGAATGATGTTCCGCGACCACCAAGATCTTATGGTATAGCTGCCTGGGGAGAAAACGACGAATATATTCTTGTTAATGACATGTTTGACATATGGAAAATTGATCCTGATGGTGTAAAAAAAGCTGTTAACATAACACAGAATAGTGGTCGCAACGACTCCATAACATTCAGATATATAAACACTGATCCTGATAAACGTTTTATAGAGGCTGATGATATTTTACTACTTTCAGCTTTTAACAATGTTAGTAAAGAGTCCGGATATTACACTCTCAAACAGAAAGGACGCAATCCTCTCCAGAAAAGAGTTATGGATGGCTACACATTTTCAGGACAGATGAAAGCTAAAAATGCAGATATATTTGTATATCAGAAAAGCAATTTCAATACATCACCTGACCTCTATTTAACTAGCGACTACTGGAAGAAATCGGAAAAACTGACCGATATCAATCCTCAGATGAAGGATTATAACTGGGGTACAGCTGAAATGTTTTCATGGACATCATATACAGGTATTCCTCTGCAGGGTATTGTATATAAACCAGAGGATTTTGATCCTGAAAAAAAATATCCTGTGATTATATATTTTTATGAGAAACATTCTGATGATCTCTATTCATACTTTCCACCTGCACCCAGTCGCTCTATCATAAACATTCCTTTTTTCGTGAGTCGTGGCTATATTGTGTTCACACCCGACATACATTATACAGTTGGACAACCGGGTATGGACTCATATAATGCAGTTGTTTCGGGAGCAGAAGCACTTGCAAAAAATAGCTGGGTGGATGCAGAAAACATGGCAATTCAGGGACAAAGCTGGGGTGGATATCAGGTGGCTTATATAGTTACTCAGACTGATATGTTTAAAGCTGCAGGAGCAGGTGCACCTGTATCAAATATGACAAGTGCTTATGGTGGTATCCGATGGGAAACAGGTAAGAGCAGGCAATATCAGTATGAACAGACACAGTCACGTTTAGGTGCAACGATGAACGACTCACTACATCTCTATATAAAGAATTCACCTGTATTTTACACAGAGAATATAAAAACACCACTATTAATTATGCATAACGACAAGGATGGGGCAGTTCCCTGGTATCAGGGTATTGAGCTGTTTATGTCGATGCGTCGCCTTGGTAAACCGGTATGGTTGCTTCAGTATAATAACGAAGCACATAATCTGGTAAATCGCAGGAATAGCAAAGATCTGTCAATTCGTTTACAGCAATTCTTTGATCATTACCTTAAAGGGGATCCTGCACCTATTTGGATAAAAAGAGGATTGCCTGCTACAGAGAAAGGTAAAACCTGGGGATATGATATAGAATAGATTACTTATTTAAAGCCTCTTTGCCGTTTAGCCTCGAAAGTAATCACGGCAGTAGAAACCGAAACATTGAGCGAGTCAATCTTTCCTAACATTGGAATTTTGATTCGCTCTGTTGCATTATTTATCCAGAAGTCTGTTAACCCATCAGCCTCTGTTCCCATCACAATTGCTGATGATTTTCGGAAGTCAATATTTTGATAATACTCTGCAGCTTCAAGTTCTGCTGCATAAATATTGATTTTTTTTCTCTTAAGCCATTCTAAAGCCTCTCCTGAAGAGCATACAGCTGTTTGAACAGTAAATAGTCCACCTACCCCCGATCTAATGACATTAGGATTATAAAGATCTGTTTGAGGGTCGCATACAATAACTGCATCTACTGCCGCTGCATCTGCAGTACGAAGCACAGCACCCAGATTGCCCGGTTTTTCTACTGACTCCAACAGTATAATAAACGGAGTTTCTGAAAGTTTAAGATCTTCCAGTCTATGTGATTTCGGTCGAGCTAGTGCAACCAGTCCATCTGAATTTTCTCTGTAGGCTATCTTTTCAAAAACAGCAGGTGAGATGTCGAATAGAATGTTATCATGTAAAGAGTTAAGAACATTTGGGTATTTCGTATCTGCAAATTTCTCACGACAAACATACACAGTTTCGATCTTATAACTGCTCTGAATTGCCAGAGAGAGCTCACGTGCTCCCTCTATGACGAAAAGTTGCTGATCGCGCCTCTCTTTACTCTTGGATAGCTTTACAATATTTTTAATTGCAGGATTTTGCAGACTGGTTATCATAGATCAAATAAATTCTCTGGATCACAAGCTGGACTTTTTACTTTCCTTGAGCAGGAAAGTGTCTATAACTTCCTTGAAAGACTTTTTGGGAAGGGCGCCCATCCCCATTTGTGGTTGTTCATCCATAGGTATAAAAAGGAAAGTGGGTATGCTCCTAACACCGAACATACGTGCCAGTTCGGGCTCTTTATCTACATCAATCTTATAAATATAGACCTCTCCTCCATACTCTGCAGCCAGATCCTTAAGTATTGGAGATGTAACTCTGCAAGGACCACACCATGTAGCATAGAAGTCAACAATGGCAGGTTTATCACCATTGTATTTCCATGTATCAGGATTTTTTTCATAATCGAAAACCTTCTCAAGAAATGTGGCTTTTGTAAGCTCAATAGGCTTTGCAGTCTCTTTGATTATCGGTTCTGATGCATAAGCGGATACCACAATAAAAAGTGATATTACTATTGTTGTAAGTTTATTCATTCTTATTTAAATAATTAGTAATAGTACTGCATTTATAAACAGCCTGAAAGGAAAAATGTTTTAATATTAATATAGCATAAGAGTTGAAGTTAAAATATTACTCTGTCCTTATACTTTATTGCTTTTACTCCGGGTACTCCATACTCTCTTGCAGATATATCCTCAATCTCAACCTTCCATATCTTAACATTCTTAACAGATGGTTCGGAGTATTTAAACTCCCTTTCAGAATACTGTTGCATAATTATGTCAAGGGCCTTTACTTTTTCATCATAATCCTCTTCAAATACGACCTTACCATTGCAAATTATACTTTCTGAACGTACGCGATAACTGCAAGCCACCTCTTCATTCTGCCACACAAGCTCCGGCTCAGTACAGAAGGTTACACATACGTTAGGATTATTTTTAAGTATACTTATTGATTTCCCTTCCTGTGCGGAGTGCAGATATATGACATTTTCGTGAAAGCCGAAATTCATTGGCAGTACATATGGTATCCCTTCATTATCGGACATACCAACATAGCATACTTTGCATTTTTTTATAATACCTTCTATCTGCTCCTGTTCTTCCAGTGTGATGGTTCTCATATCAATAATTTAAAATTCTTTTTCATGTGTAGAAGGTCCGTCAACAATTAGACGCCCCAGTTCATCAATCCACATCTCATCTATAAACACCACTCTCTCGCTGCCTGTTTTTTCTGTTCTACCATGATATACACAGTACATTTTACTATTATCTTTTGAACGGAATACCATATTATGACCGGTTCCGGTAACCTCACCACCTTTTGAGATGTTTTTTTCAAGTACAGGATTTTCTTTCGCTTTAACAAAAGGGCCAAGAGGATTGTCCGATATAGCATATCCTACTGCATAATGTTCACCTCCAAAGTAGTTGGCAGAGTACATCATATATATTTTCCCTTTATGTTCAAAGGCAAAAGAACCCTCAGTCCATCTGCGATTAACCTCACCGTTGGTTACGGAACGACTCTCCCACTCTGTCTGAGGATTGCTCATCTCATATGGTGGTTGTAACAACAATACTGGTTCGCCAATTACAGTAGTAAAGTCATTAGAAATCTCAACACCATATACCCAGCTCTCCTCAACCTCATTGAAAAGACCAACTGTCCGAGCCCAGTCGGCCACTTCACTTTTTACAGGGTGTTTATAGCAGCAGCGAGAATAATAAAGATATGTCTTCCCTTCATGTCTGAGTATGTTTGCATCAATTATTGGATAACCCGGATCAAACAAAGGTTTATCGGAAACCTCTTTAAAAGGACCGGCTGGACTATCTGAAACTGCAACACCTATGCGAAAATTCTCCAGCTCATTAGTTGGATTAACCTTCCAGTCTGCACTAAAAAACATATAATACTTATTATCTATCTCATAAACTTCAGGAGCCCAATAATTTTTCAATGTCCATGAATCCGGTTCACTGCCATCATATACCTGACCTACAAGTGTCCAGTCGGCCAGATTCTCCGAACTGTAAGCAACAAATCCCTTGTCAGTACCTCCTGTACCATACATGTAGTATTTACCATCAGAAGCAGATAATATAAAAGGATCGCCAAACTCCACAGGTAATGGATTTTTGTATACTGTTGAAACCGATTTCTTGCCTGAAGCTGAATTACATCCTGTTAGTAATAAAGAAAAAATAAGTGCGAGACCTATTCTGTTAAATAATTTTCTTGTCAACATACTTTATTAATATTATCAATGTTTTTTACAAAGATAGCATTGAAATCCTCAATTTTTGCATATAAAAACAAAAAAGGAAAAATCATCAGATGATTCTTCCTTTCTGTTTCTATTCAGCAGTTGCTGGTTTTATTTTACCTTATCAACAATTGCTTTAAAAGCTTCCGGATGATTCATTGCCAAATCGGCAAGAACTTTGCGGTTGATATCGATTTCATTTTTATGAAGCGCACCCATCAGGCGTGAATAAGACATACCGTTTTCACGAGCAGCAGCATTAATACGCTGTATCCATAGAGCTCTGAAGTTGCGTTTTTTGTTTTTGCGGTCACGATAGGCATAAGTAAGACCTTTTTCCCACGTGTTTTTGGCTACTGTCCACACATTCTTGCGTGCACCTATATAGCCTCTAGTTAATTTTAGGATTTTTTTCCTTCTGTTGCGCGATGCAACATGATTTACTGATCTTGGCATAATGTTACTTGTTTTGAATGATAGCGTTCCCTCTGTAAGGAGACTCTTTAGAGCTATGCATCCTGTTAATAAATCTCGTTTTGGGAAGCGTCAGAACTGACGTTTATTTCAAAGCTAATAGTGTTTTAATACTGTTTAGGTCAGCTTTGTTTACAAGGCCTGTTTTAGTAAGATTTCTCTTACGCTTCTTGCTTTTTTTAGTCAGAATGTGACTTTTAAAAGCATGCTTCCTCTTGATTTTTCCTGATCCGGTAAGGGCGAACCTCTTTTTGGCACCGGAGTTAGTCTTCATTTTTGGCATTTTGCTGTCTTGAATTTTAATTTATAACTAATTTTCGTTTTTTGTATACGAAAAAGTTTGCAAAAGTAATGATTTTATTTTCCTTACACAAGTAAAAACAGGTATTTTTATTTTAGTATTTGAATCATAACTAAAAACTTATAATAATTTTAGTCGTATGAACTAGAGCATATTAATGAATAATAACTACATTTGCTTCAAAACACAAAACTAATTAATTATCTAATTCATATAAAAAACAGTCATGATGAACAGAAGAAATTTTATCAGAAATGTATCTGCACTGTCTACTCTAACCATCCTCAAGCCAAACATCGTATTTGCCTCAAATAACAATTCTGCCGTAAGAATTGGACTCGTGGGCTGTGGATCACGTGCAAGAGGTATTCTTGGAAGTATGGCAGCAAATACAAACATTCAGATTACAGCTCTTGCTGATATTTTTGAAGACAAAGTGACCAACTGGCTTAGTTTTGCCAACGAACTTAATAGCAACAATGGTTTTGCTGCTGTTGATAAAAAGAGTTGCTACATAGGCTATGACTCTTACATGCGGTTACTTGAAAATAAAAACATTGATGCTGTAATAATAGCTTCCCCGGCTTACACACACCCTAAAATTACTGAAGATGCAGTAAAAGCTGGAAGGCATCTCTATTGCGAAAAACCAATATCGATAGATGCTGAAGGGTGTAAGCAGGTAATACGTACAGGAAAAAATATAAATGGAAGACTCTCTGCTTTTGATGGATTTCAGATTCGCTATGCTACTCCATACGTTGAGATGGCAAAGAGAATTAAGAGGGGCGACATTGGAGATATAGTTTCTGTTCAATTATACTATTTTTCATCTGGTGCCGAAATCTTACCTCATGAAGGCATGTCGTATGACGAATTGCGAATCAGAAATCATTACCATTTTCATGAAATATCAGGAGGATGTTACCTGGATCAGGCAATTCATATGATTGATGTATGCAATTGGATTTTAGGCACAAATCCTTTATATGCTATTGGTTTAGGTGGAAGAAAAGGAGGTCCTGATTTTGGAAATGCATGGACAAACTATCAGGTTATATATAAATACCCCAACGACATAAATGTTAATGTTCAATCATCAAAATTTGGGAATTACTTTGGAGATGTTTGTGCTAAATTTATTGGGACAGAAGGATACGCTGAAGCTCATTACAGCGGAGGAGTTTTTATTAATGGCAAGAACAGCTGGGACTCGGGCATTGTAAGATCTGCAAGTGATCTGACACCTGAATCTATTGCCAGGGGTGCAAGTTCCTCGTCACTGGACACAGCAGATCTCAACAAAGGCAAAGCCTTTATTGAGAGTATAGTTAGTGGGAATTATATTAATCAGCTTGAATCAGGTAGCAATTCTACTTTAACTGCTATACTTGGTAGAGAAGCCGCATCACGTCAGGAGAAGATTACATGGGATGAGCTGTTATACTCAGCACAAGAGATAGATCATGGCTTGAACTTAAAACAATTTACCGCAAAATAAAATATACCGGGGAGGTTACTCCTTCCCGGTATTCTCTTTTTTAGTACTGGATGATCCTTTTTTAGGAGTTAACATAATAGACATTCTTTTGCCTTCCATTATTGGCATATGTTCTACTTTTGCATAATCCTCAAGTTCATTGGCAAAACGCAGAAGTAACACCTCTCCCTGTTCTTTGAAAAGAATAGATCGTCCTCTGAAGAACACAAAAGCCTTAACTTTAGAACCCTCACTCAAGAAGTTCTTTGCATGTTTTAATTTAAAGTTATAATCATGATCATCTGTTTGTGGTCCAAACCTTATCTCTTTTACAGTAACCTTTACAGATTTAGCTTTTTGTTCTTTCTGCTTTTTCTTTTGTTGATATATAAACTTCTGATAATCGATTATTCTGCATACCGGAGGTTTGGCCATCGGAGCAATTTCAACAAGATCCAATTCCTGTTCATCTGCTATCCTCATTGCTTCTTTTGTGGGATAAATGCCTTCAGTTACATTTTCACCAACTAACCTGACTTCAGGTACTCTTATTCGTTCATTAATTCGATGTAGATCTTTTGAGTTATTTCTCATTCAGTACTTTTAATTTTTTCTGTTACTTAATTTTTCTTTAATAATTTATTAATCTGTTGTAGAATAAAACTTTACTCGGCGGCCCTGCCGGAATTCATCATATCTCTTACCTCTGCGAGTACTTCCTCGGCAAATGTACTTATTTTTACTGTACCTTTAACTTCACCTCCCTGTTTTCTCACTGAAACTTCCTCATTTTCTGCCTCTTTCTCACCTACAATAAGCAGATAAGGAATTCTTTTGAGCTCATTATCGCGGATTTTACGCCCTACCTTTTCGTTTCGGTCATCCACCTCAGCACGAATATCAAGTTTCTTAAGATCTTTAGCGATCTTATATGCATAGTCGTTGAACTTCTCACTAACAGGCAATACAACCGCCTGTGTTGGCGCCAGCCAGATTGGGAATTTACCAGCAGTATGCTCAATAAGCAGTGCAACAAACCTTTCCATAGAACCAAACGGAGCTCTGTGAATCATCACTGGACGATGCTTCTGGTTATCGGCGCCTGTATATTCCAGTTCAAAACGTTCGGGTAAATTATAGTCGACCTGGATAGTACCTAACTGCCAGCGTCTTCCTAAAGCATCTTTTACCATAAAGTCAAGTTTTGGACCATAGAAAGCGGCTTCACCAAGTTCAATCTTTGTTTTTAGTCCCTTTTCCTCACAAGCTTCAATAATTGCACGCTCTGCTTTTTCCCAGTTCTCATCTGTTCCTATATATTTATCTCTATTATTAGGGTCACGAAGAGATATCTGTGCTTCAAAATCTTTGAAATTTAGAGCATTAAAGATAATGAAAATAATATCAACTACCTTAAGAAACTCATCTTTTACCTGATCCGGTGTACAGAATATATGTGCATCATCCTGTGTAAAACCACGCACGCGTGTTAATCCGTGAAGCTCTCCACTCTGCTCATAACGATAAACTGTACCAAATTCAGCAAGTCGCAAAGGCAAATCTTTATATGAATGAGGAAATGTTTTATAAATTTCGCAATGATGAGGACAGTTCATTGGTTTAAGCAAGAACTCCTCTCCCTCTTCAGGTGTCTGAATAGGCTTAAATGAATCCTGACCATATTTTGCGTAGTGACCCGATGTTACATATAGCTGTTTATGACCAATATGTGGTGTTATTACCTGATCATAATCAAAATCACGCTGTATTTTTTTAAGGAAATCCTCAAGACGCAGCCTCAACTGAGTACCTTTAGGCAACCAGAGAGGAAGTCCGGAACCAACAGTTTGTGAGAATGTGAAAAGCTGCAATTCTTTGCCAATCTTTCTGTGATCACGCTTCTTAGCCTCCTCAAGTAAAACCAGATATTCATCCAGCAATTTCTTCTTGGGAAAAGTGATACCATAAAGTCGGGTCAACTGAGGACGTTTCTCATCACCACGCCAGTATGCTCCTGCTGCTGATAATACTTTTACCGCTTTAATATATGAAGTGTTAGGAAGATGTGGTCCCCTGCACAGGTCAGTAAAACTTCCCTGCGTATATGTAGTTATGGTTCCATCTTCAAGCTCATTTATCAATTCAACCTTATAGTTCTCATCACGTTCTGAGAACATTTTTACTGCCTCTGTTTTTGAGATACTCTTTCTTACTATATCCTCTTTCGCAGCAATAAGTTCCATCATCTTTTTCTCGATAATAGGAAAGTCTGCCTCCTTGATAGATACACCTTCTCCAGGATCAACATCGTAGTAGAATCCATTTTCTATTGCCGGACCAATTCCAAACTTAATCCCGGGATATAGCTCCTGAAGTGCTTCAGCCATAAGGTGAGCCGATGAGTGCCAGTACGCATGCTTGCCCTCTGCATCATCCCATGTTAAAATATTAACTTCAGAGTCATTTTCAATAGGGCGCGTCAGATCCCATGTTTCACCATTAACGCTTACTGCAAGTGCGTCCTGAGCCAGACGACGACTAATACTCTGAGCTATCTCTAAACCTGTAATACCTTTTTCATATTCCCTTACCGAAGCATCAGGAAATGTAATCTTTATCATCTTGTTTTATTCTTATTCTTTTTTATAATACAAAAGTAGTTATTTTGTTGAAATTAATTCTATTGCATACGCTTTATTATGCTATATGATTGCACGATACCCAATTCTCCCGCTTTTCGAAGATCGTCAAGACCATTTGAAGTTTCACCAATAGCCAGTCTTGAAATACCACGATTGAAATATGCTTCAGCAAACTGCGGTTCAATCTCTATAGCTTTTGTATAGTCGGCTATTGCAGCCCTATAATCTTTTTCTATTGTAAATATCTCTGCACGATTATAGTATGCATAAATAAAATTGGGATCTATTCTTAGAATCTCCTCATAATCTCTTAGAATTTCATCATAATGCACCGACCTCACTGATATTTCAGGTAATTTTGGTTTTCCTGTAATATCATTCAAAGCCTTTATTTGGTTATTACCGGCAACATCAGTAAAAGCAGATGATCCAGATAACTGATAATCATATTCTAGTTGCTCAGTACGTAACACTGCACGGGTAAAATATCCGATCAGCAGACCGGGATTCAACTCTAATGCCTTGCCAATATCTTTTATTGCATTTTCATAATCCTGAATCTGCATGAAATCCATCCCTCTTGCAAAGTAGAGAGAGTAATTCTCAGGATCTTTTTCAATTCTTGCAGAATAATCCTGTATGGACCTGAAATGTGTCTGTATCTGCACTTCATTTAAAGGAGCTTCATTATTGGTAGCTTTCAGGATCCAGTCAAGATTGAGACTGTTGTTAGACTTCTCAATAGACTCTGAGTAGTATACAGGACGACGTACATCGTGACTTCTCTCATAGTATGTAATCACAAATTTCGGTTCCAGTTCAACAGGAACATTCAGGTTTTGTACCCTGCCCCTGCTTTGTCTCTGATACTGGGTTGATTGTGATTTCTCCTCTCTGGATGTAACCAATAGGTTAAATTTCTCAATATCCAGATCTGTCTGATCTCGCGTCTCTTTCTTTTCTGGACCATCTGCTGATGCTGTATGTGCATTAGCCTCAAGTCTTCTCGCAAGATTGTAATCACTCTCAGCCCCTCTGAGATCATTTAACTCACGCTTAAGCTGCGAACGCATATAATAACCTGTAAAAAACTCCGGGTGAGTCTCCAAAACTATATTTAGATCATTAAGAGAACCGTCAATATTACCTATCTCGTTATTCAGAATAGCCCTGTTAAGGTAGGCAATAGTATTATCAGGCTGCAACTCAATCACCTTATCAAAATCTCTGATAGCACGATTATTATCAGCCACTTGTGCTCTCAGCAAACCTCTATTGAAACGTGCAATAAGATTATTTTCATCAAGCTCAATAACCCTATCATAATCAGCCATTGCTCCTCTCAAATCGTTCAGATAGTATTTGACCAATCCTCTGTTTATATAATTTCCTTCAAAGTAAGGATCAAGCCTTATAGCCTCATCTAAATCTGCAAGAGCCATATTATACTCCTCTTTGTGGAAGTATAGTAACCCACGTGCAGAAAAAGTCTGAGATGTATAAGGATCTATCTCGATAGCTTTATTCAGATCAGCAAGAGCTCTGGTAGTGTCGTTCATCTCCAGGTACATTTGTGAACGTGCCTGGTATCCGGGCGTATAATCAGGAAACCGACGCAGTAAAGCCTCAAAGAATTTCTCAGCAATATCATACTGCTTCATCTCAATATTTACAATACCCATATTAACCAGAGTTATCCTGTCTTCAGGAAAAAACTCCAAGCTTCGCTGGTAGTCAACCGCAGCACCTTCATAATCCTCCTGATTTTGTCTTGCAGCCCCCCTTAACTGATACGCAGCAGTATAATATGGGTTGCGAGCCAGACAATAAGTGGCATCTGTTTCTGCTCCCTTGAAATCATCAAGCATAAATTTTGATACTGCTCTGAAATAATAAGGTTCAGCCAGGTATGGTTTTGCTGTTATAACCTGATTAAAATATTGAATCGCCAAAACATAATCTTCAAAATAGAGTGCATTTTTACCAATAATCATTACACGGTCGGTATCCACCTGCGCAATAGAAGAAAATGATGAAATCGCTAATATTAAAGCTATAAGATATTTTTTCATTCTAAAATATTTGTAATACTAATATACAATATATTATCTGATTAGATTATAGTTTTGATTCAATATGAGTGCAAAAAATCTTTTTCGTTTAAAACAGGGTATTAGATTTATCTACATTTCATCAATCATCCTGCTGCCATCTTCCGTTTCCTGTATTGAAACTCTGACAGTATTTTCAGGCAAAAGCGACTCTACCAGCTCAGGCCACTCTATCAAGCATAAATTTCCACTATAGAAGTAATCCTCGTAGCCAAAATCATACACCTCTTCAAGTTTATTTATACGATAGAAATCGAAATGATATATTGGCAAACCATTACCCCCTCTGTATTCATTAATTATTGCAAAGGTTGGACTACCCACTGTTTCTGTCACCCCAAGCTCTTCACATAGGGCTTTTATAAAAGTTGTCTTACCGGCTCCCATACTCCCATAAAAGGCGAAAACCCTGTTCTCTCCCATAATCTTCAGAAACTCACGGGCAGCAGTACTGATCTCATCTAAATTCTTTATTACAATTTTCACAATAGTCTATTTTGGTTTTAATAAAATAAAAGGCACCATCATCTCTTCCAGTGAAACTCCTCCATGTTGAAAACTGTTCTCAAAATGGGTCTCAATTTGATTATAATTATTTGGATAAACAAAAAAATCCCGATTTAGTGCAAAGATATACCTTGTACTAATATTTGGTTCAGGTAATCCATAATTGGACGGATGAATTATATCAAATACTCTCTTGGGATCATAAGCCAGATTCTTTCCAAACTTATATCTTAAATTGGTGTTTGTCTCTCTGTCACCTACCACTTTCAATCCATTCTTGACCCGTATTGAGCCATGGTCAGTTGTAAGCACAGCCTTATAACCGGCACTTGAAATTTTTTTAAGTAACGACACTATAGGAGAATGCATAAACCACGATCTTGTAAGTGAGCGATAAGATGCCTCATCAAAAGTCAACTCCTTAATCATTTTTAGTTCACTCCTGGCATGAGAAAGCAGGTCTATAAAATTATAGACGATAACATTAAGATCATACTTCTCAAGCTCCCTGAATTTATCTGATAATTTACTTCCTTCTCTTATAGTATTTACTTTGTTATAAGAAAATGAGCTTGTTAGCCCACCCCTGTGTAACTGAGATTCTATAAGCAGATCCTCATAACCGTTCTTGGTGTTATCATCCGACTCATCTATCCAAAAGTCGGGGTATCTCTCTGAAATTTGTTTAGGCAGTAGCCCTGAAAAGATACTATTTCTTGCATAAGGCGTAGCAGTAGGTAAAATACTGAAATAGAGATTTTCCTCACAATCGAAATTTTCATAAACTATATCCTTAATTACCTCCCACTGGTCGAAACGGAAATTATCAATAAGTATAAAAAACAATTTCTCCCCTTTATCAAGGATAGGGAAGACATATTTTTCAAACAGGTCAGGACTGATAACCGGTCCTTCCTCACTCCCCTCTTTTTCACTTAACCACCTGTTTATCCATCGTTTGTAGTTTTCTCTTACAAACTTTGCAAATGCTATATTAGCTTCCGATTTTTGCATTTCCGGGAGCTCTTTTACAGGATAATCATATCGCTCTAGTTCAATCTCCCAGAAGACTAGTTTTCTGTACAATTCTATCCAGTCGCTGTCAGTTCTACTGCTCTTAATTGCCTCATCCAGGAGATTATATTCCTTTCTGTAGGTCTCTGAAACAGTCTCAGAAACAAGCTTCTTTTTGTCCAGTATTTTCTTGATTGAAGTAAGTACCTGAGTAGGGTTAACCGGTTTTATCAGATAGTCGGCAATTTTTTTACCAATTGCTTTATCCATAATACCCTCATCCTCACTTTTTGTAATCATTACAACAGGTACATTTGGAGACCTCTCTTTAATCTCAGCAAGAGTTTCCAATCCCGTCAACCCTGGCATGTGTTCATCCAGGAAAATCAGATCATATGACTTAGATTTGCACTTATTGATGGCGTCATGCCCATTGGTAACACATTCCGTGGTATACCCCTTTTCTTCTAAAAAAAGTATATGAGGCTTCAGGAGGTCTATTTCATCATCGACCCATAGAAATTGTGCTTTATTCATTTTTTGTTATCCCCTGGAATGCATGCATACTCATTTGGGACAAATTTATGCATTTCCAAACTTTCTCACAATCTTTTTCAGAATTTTAGTAGAGCTTCTCTTAACAGACTGATGTTTACAGGTTAACTTTTGAATCAACAGATTGAACTGTTGAATTTAATCCCTATCATTATTAATTGTAAATAAAAAGTGTATTTTTGTAAAGAGTAGTGATAAAAAAGATCTGGAGTTAATCCAACAGAAGAGCATAATCCTAAAAAGAATTCAATTAATATTACTTACTTATGAAATTATTAAACCTTCATGCAGCTTTTTTATTTTTAGCAATCTTTTTAACAGCCTGCACACAAAAATCGAATGAAATTTTTAATGGCAAAGACCTGTCAAACTGGGAGTTTGTAGTTGAAAACAATGCTGTTCATGCTGAAGAGGTCTTTTCTTTAAATGATGGCATTATCAAAATTAAAGGTGAACCATTTGGTTACATGTATACTAAAGAGAAGTATGCAGATTTCACTTTGGACCTGGAATACAGATGGGTAGGCGAAGCAACCAACAGTGGTGTTTTCTTTCTGATAGAAGAGACTAATAATCCATTCCCTAAAGGTGTTGAATGTCAACTTATGGCAGGTAAGGCAGGTGATCTGGTATTGCTCTCCGGAGCTGATTTGAATGAGTATGTACTGCCCGAAGGTGTTGAGGAGAGACCAGCATTTCCTGTAATTGAAAAACAAAATCCATCGAGTGAAAACGCTACGGGAGAGTGGAACAAGGTTCAGATAACTGTAAAAGATGGCAATATTACCGTAAAAGTAAACGGAGTACTGCAAAATATTGCTTCAAGCAATGTTAAAGAAGGGCATATCGGACTGCAAAGCGAAGGTAAAGCTATAGAATTCAGAAACCTGGTTATCAGCTAGAAGTTCTATATTCAAATTATACCAGGTGTTTTATTGTGTGAAACTAATTATTCGAGAATATGATAATATCAACACTGTCAAAGAAATATATCGATCAGGAAGAAAAATATGGTGCTCACAATTATCACCCGTTACCGGTAGTATTGGCAAGTGGAAAAGGATGCTATGTCTGGGATGTTGATGGGAAAAAGTATTATGATTTTCTATCAGCATATTCAGCAGTGAACCAGGGACATTGCCATCCCAAAATAGTTAATGCACTGAAAGAACAAGCTGAAACACTCTGCCTCACCTCACGTGCTTTTTATAATGACACGCTTGGTCCATACGAAGAATATATTCATGAATACTTTGGATATGATAAAGTATTACCGATGAATACCGGTGCAGAAGGGGTTGAAACAGCTCTTAAACTGGCTCGTAAATGGGGGTATTTAAAAAAAGGGATACCCAAGAACGAAGCAATTATTGTTGTTTGTGAAGGCAATTTTCACGGCAGAACAATTACGATTGTCTCATTGTCAACCGATCCAGATGCTCGTGCGGATTATGGACCTTATACTCCCGGGATTGAAGTTATTCCATACAATAACAGTGAAGCACTCTCATCGATATTTCAGGAAAAAGGAGAGTCAATTGCCGGTTTTCTTGTAGAACCAATACAGGGTGAAGCCGGGGTGTTTGTCCCTGATGAAGGTTATCTAAAAGAGTGCTATAATCTTTGCAAAAAACATAATATCCTTTTTATTGCTGATGAAGTGCAGACTGGAATTGCTCGCACAGGCAGATTATTATGCTGTGATCATGAAGGTATCAGACCTGACATTGTAATTCTGGGTAAAGCCATTTCAGGTGGAGTATTGCCAGTCTCTGCTGTATTGGCTGATGATGATATCATGCTTACGATAGAACCTGGTCAGCATGGCTCCACTTTTGGAGGATTCCCATTAGCCTGCAAAGTTGCTACTGCCGCACTTGAAGTTGTGAAAGAGGAAAATCTTGCAGAAAAAGCTGAATATTTAGGCAGGATATTTCGACAAGAGCTTGGTAAGATAAAAAGTCCCTTTATTAAAGAGATTAGAGGAAAAGGTCTGCTCAACGCCATTGTAATTGAACCTCATAATGGAAAAGAGGCGTGGGATGTATGTTTGAAAATGGCAGAGAATGGGTTGCTTGCAAAACCAACACATGGACATATCATACGTTTTGCACCCCCTCTCATAATTACAGAAGAGGAATTAAATGATGCTATTGGAATAATAGCAAAATCATTAAAATTGCTTGAATAATAACCAGTTACTTCTCATATATATATAGATTCAATATGCAGACAACATCAAAGATTCTTATGGTACGCCCTGCACGTTTTGCCTTTAATGAAGAAACAGCAGAGAACAACTACTTTCAGATACGATCCGAGTTATCAGATCAGGAATCTGAAAAGGAAAGAATTGCAGAGGAGGCAATTAAAGAGTTTGATGCTTTCGTTAATCTACTTAGAGCAAATGATGTTGATGTCACAGTTGTACAGGACACTCCTGATCCGTATACACCTGATTCAATATTCCCGAACAACTGGTTTTCGTCTCATTTCTCTGGAGAATTGGTACTCTATCCAATGTTCGCCCCAAACCGCAGGCTGGAGCGAAAGCCACACATCATAGAACTGCTTAAAAGAAATATGAACCACAGGAAAGTGGTAGATTTTACTTTTTGGGAGAATGAAGGTGAGTATCTTGAGGGCACTGGAAGTATGGTATTTGACAGACGTAAGAAAATTGCATATTGTTGTCGTTCACCACGTACATCAGAGAAAGTACTGGCCGATTTCTGCTCCAGAATGAATTTCCAGCCTGTTATTTTTGATGCAGTTGATAAAAACAATAACAATATTTATCACACAAATGTGATGATGGCAATAGGTATGCAGGTTGCTGTAATATGTCTTGAATCGATTAAAGATGAGGATGAGCGAAAAAAAGTTATTTCACAGTTAAACTCAACAGGTAAAATAATTGTTGATATTTCATTAGAACAGGTTTCACAATTTGCCGGAAATATGATAGAAGTAAAAAGTAGAAATGGCAGTCCACTGATGATCATGTCAGCTTCTGCGCATAATTCCTTAACATCATCGCAGGAAAATATTATATCAACATATAACAGAATTGTATCTGCAGAACTAGGTACAATAGAGAAAAATGGCGGTGGTTCAGCACGTTGTATGATTGCCGAAATCTTTTATTAAGAACAACTATTTTTATTTTAAGACCTTAACAACATATATTAGAATATTTTTACTTTCTTTGCTATAAAGAGTATACAACCCTATTAATCAAAAGAACTATGTCATTTAAATCAGAACTAAAAGAATTTTTAATGCGCGGCAGTGTCGTAGATATGGCCGTGGGTATTGTAATTGGAGGAGCATTCGGAAAGATTGTTACTTCTTTTGTGAATGATATTTTAATGCCGCCACTGGGTTTACTAGGAAGACAAGGACAATTTGCCGACTTTAAACTAGTTTTAAAACAGGCTGTTATGGAAGGATCGGAAGTGATTACGCCTGCTGTAACATGGAACTATGGCTCGTTTATTCAGTCAGTTGTGGACTTTGCAATTATCGGAACAGCTATCTTCCTGGTTATTAAAGCTATGAATTCGCTAAAGAGGAAGAAAGTAGAGGAATCTGCTCCTGAAACCCCACCTGAACCTACCAAAGAAGAAGTACTTCTTACAGAGATTCGAGATTTACTAAAGAATAAATAATTATTTTGGTAAACCGCTAGAAGTCTATCGATCACAAAAAAATTTATTTAGTCCCGGCCTTTCAGTTCGGGACTATTTATATATAAACTCAAATGCACATCACGGATACATAATCCAAGGCCTCCTAATAAAAATATGTGGTAGATATGAAGATAATAGAAAAAATAGAAAGTCAGAAAAATATTTTGTTATTTTTGTAACCAATCCATCAGTGGATGAGTCCTATTTACGAAAACAAAAATATTTACATTTTAAAACAAATAATTATGGATGGTTTATGGATACCGATTGTTGCAATCATATGTACAATTGGATTGCCTATCGTTACAGGTTTAGTATTAGGATTAAGATGGATGCAGACAAGGAACGAAGAACGAATGGGGTTAATTAATCAGGGAATCATTCCTCCCGATACACCCAGAAGAAAATCAGATCCAAATAAGATGGTTTCACTCAGAAACGGAATTGTTCTAATTGCACTTGGTATTGGAATAATTGTTGGATTCTTGTGCTCAGAGTATATGGTTATAGGTATGGGTAATGAGTTTTGGGTCACCGGCGCAAGCGTGGTATTTTTCCTTGGTATAGGTTATCTGGCATATTTTATGGTAACACAGAAAATGTCAGTGAAGAATCAAAGAGAAGAGCAAGAACAGGAATAACACTTTTCAATGAACGAGAATCATTGTGTGCAACAAGTACTTTCAGGCAATACTTCCGCATTCTCTTACTTTGTTGAAACTTATCAGGATATGGCAATCACAATAGCCTATCGGATTTGTGGCAATATGCAGGATGCGGAAGATGTGGTGCAGGAGAGTTATGTAAAAGCTTATAGAAACCTGCACAGTTTTCGCTCAGAGAGTAAGTTCTCAACCTGGTTCTATCGTATAGTCTACAATACAGCTGTTTCACATACAAAATCACAGATGTGGCTCAGTACAAAGGAAACAGAGATTGAGAATGCTGTACAGATAGGTTATGATGCACTTGATATTAAGATAGAAGATGTTGAACGCAATGAAATGGTTGCCGACATCATGCAAAAGATTCCAAAAGGTGATGCACTCCTGCTAACTTTATACTACATGGAAGATAATCCTGTAAAAGAGATAGCAGGCATTACCGGATTGAATGAATCTAATGTAAAAGTGAAACTGTTCCGTGCCAGGAAATTGTTTAAGGAGTTGCTATTAAAGCATTACCGGGATGAGACGGAGAATGTGATTGTAAATTAAATAATGAAGAATGTTATAATGGAAAATAATGATAAAAATAATGCAGAAGAGATAATCAAAAAGATGATTGAATCTTCAAAAATAAAGGCTCCTGAGAATCTGAAATACAGGATTATGCATCAGATTGAGACTGAGAAAGCATTTTCTACACAAAAGATTAATGAGCAGGCATCTGATAAAAAAGCTACAGGAAATGTTTTAAAGGATCTTGCTTCTATTTTCGGGACTATGTATGCTGTTTTGGCTGTAATTATTGCAACAGCTTATTTTATAAAAGGAAGCGAATTCCTGTTTTCTATTCAGTTTTGGGGATCAATAGTTTTTGTAGCATCGATATTTAGCCTTTTATGGTTAATATCCAGACTGGATGCAAATTTAAAAGAGAAAAGATCTTCTGAAAATCTGCATGAGAAAAACAGTACTTATTAATTAAATTATACTGTTTAGTTCACTATTCGTTTTCTAACCTTACCTTCGCTTTCTCCAAAATCTCTGGTGATTCTGCTGGAGGGTAATGCAGGTCTAGTGATTTAAACAGCTCAAGTATTATTTCGCCAACAGCAACACGTGTAAAAAACTTTTTATCTGCCGGAATTACATACCATGGAGCATACTGTTTTGAAGTTTTACTAAGCATCTCTTCATAAGCGGCAGTATAGTCGTCCCACTGCGACCGTGCCTGCAAATCAGCAGAACTAAACTTCCAGTTCTTATCAGGTTCATTGATACGGTCAAGAAACCTTTGTTTTTGTTCCTCTTTTGAAATATTCAGGAAGAATTTCAATATCCTCATTCCATTATTATAGAGATGTTTCTCTATAGCGTTTATACTCTCATATCTATTATCCCAGAAGCTCTGATCTATTTTATCTACTGATCCATATCCCGGAATACGTTCATTAAGAATCCACTGTGGGTTAACTTTAGTAGCAAGTACATTTTCGTAGTGCGATCTATTGAAAATTTCTATCATTCCCCTTTGTGGTAATTCTCTGTAATGGCGCCAGAAGTAATCATGCTCAAGTTCATTTTTTGTTGGTGTCTTAAAGCTATGAACCATGCAACCTTGTGGGTTTATACCCGACATAACATGACGAATCACTCCATCCTTTCCAGCAGCATCTCGGGCTTGCAAAATTATTAAGAGCGAGTACCTGTCATCAGCATAGAACATCTCCTGAAATTTCTTCAATTCCTTAATATTGTTCTTTATCTCCTCTTTTGCAGTTTTCTTATTATATCCACCATCCTCGAGTGTTGGGAAGTTGCTGAGCACCACCCTACTATCCTCTTTTACAAGAAGTTTGCTGTAGTTGTAATTCATCTCTTAATGTTTTGGTTAAAAAAAATCATTGGTAATATACTTATCTAAATCAGCTAATCAACCAATAGATTAATCAGCTGTTAAACTTTATACCCCTTGCAGCAACTGGTTGTAGAGCTTCTCATCAGAAATTATCTTCAGTCCTTCCAGGTAGATATCATTTTCATCATTTATAATTCTGAAGAAAGCAGATGAGTCATACAGATCTCTTGCCATCAAGGCTTTCAGTTGTACAAATATAAGATTCTGAGATTTTAAATATTCATCTTCATTCCACTCAACATCAACTTCAGCTGCAACAGTTTTTAACCTGTTTAACAAGTCATCAGAAATGTGGTACCCTTTATTAAATTCTTCTACATCAGAAAATTTACTTAAAAGAGATTTGCGGTTATTGTCAACCTCCCCAATTGCAACCCTGTTAATTACACCCCTTGCGTTTAGATTTGCATGGAACATTGTTCCGGAAGTTGTATCTATAGGTACATAATAGTCAGGCATTATACCACCCCCTCCATATACCGTACGCTCATTTATAAGAGTTTTATATTTAAGTGAATCAGGGAAATGAATACTGTCCACTTCAAACAATTCACCCTGATTATATCTGTTAATAAAATCCTGATTATATGCTTCAATGTTACCCTCCTCATATGGTTTCTGAATGCTCCTTCCCGAAGGAGTATAATATCTTGCAACAGTAAGGCGAATCATTGTTCCGTCAGGCAGTGGCAGTTGTCGCTGTACTAATCCCTTCCCAAAAGTTCTTCTACCTACAATAACCCCTCTGTCCCAATCCTGAATAGCACCAGCCAGAATTTCACTTGCAGAGGCAGAAGAGCCATTTACTAAAATTACCAGTTTTCCACCATTCAATTCATCAGTCCCAGTGGCATTCATTGTATATCTTGGCTGATTTTTACCTTCAGTATAAACAATAACTTTTCCCTCACCAAGAAACTCATCAGCAATTTCGTTGGCAGTCTGCAATATTCCTCCACCGTTATCTGTAAGATCCAACAAGAGATGCTTCATACCTTGCGATCTGAGTTTACTTTCAGCAGCTTTAAACTCATCAGCAGAGGAAATCCCAAACCTGCTCAGTCTGATGTAACCAATATTTTCTGACACCATGTATGCAGCGTCGATGCTGGTGATTGGAATCTTATCCCTAACTATCCTGAACTCAATCAAATCCTTTGACCCTCGCCTCAAGACCTTTACATTTACCGTAGTACCTTTAGGACCACGAAGCATCTTAACAACATCCTGGTTATTCATCTCAACCCCTGCAATCAGAGTATCTCCCACATATATAATCTTATCACCGGGCAATATCCCTACTTTCTGAGAAGGTCCACCTGCGATAACCTCCATCACATAAAGCGTATCTGTGAGCATATTAAATGATATACCAATACCATCAAAATTGCCCTGCAGTGGTTCATTCATTGCTTTAACCTCCTCTTCATTAAGATAGCTTGAGTGAGGGTCCAGCTCTCTCAACATAGCACGTACTGCAGATTCGGTAAGTTCTTTCGAATCAACATCATCCACATAAAGGTTTTTAATAAGTTGCAGTGTTCGCTCAAGTTTTATACCTTCTGGACTTGGTCTGAACTGTGCTGATGCACCAACAGAGGAAAGTAGAATACAAAGGAAAAGTCCGGTTATTTTTTTTAGCATCAATATGTCAAATTTTGTTGAGTAATACTACTCTATGTAAATGCAAGTTGTTATTTTATCACTTAATCAAATAATTTCATCCCTTTAGGTATAAAGCCAGTGATGTCGCGACCATACCTTAAAAGCTCCCTTACATGCGAGGAACTAATATGAGTCAGAGCCGGTTCTGTGAATAATACAAACGTTTCTATTCCGGAAATAGTTCGGTTCATATCCGCAATAGTTTTCTCATATTCAAAGTCAATTACCGATCTTATTCCCCTCAAAATATAGCGTGCTCCTACTTTCTCGGCAAATTCAATAGTTAAGGTATCATAGCTTTGCACGCTTACTCGAGGTTCATCTTTATATAATTCGCTTATCATTTCAATACGCTGCTGTAGCGAAAAATATGATTTTTTGGACTCATTGACCCCAATTGCTATTATAATCTTGTCCATCAGCTGCAGTCCCCTTCGCACAAGTGATTCATGTCCAATTGTAAATGGATCAAACGTACCTGGGAAAACAGCAATTCTGATATTATCCTGTGCCAGGTTTTCTGCTACTATTTCACTCATAATGCAAGATAATAATTAAGCTACAACATCCTCCTCTACAACAAGATTATCTATAATAAAAGCTTGTCTTTCCGGAGTATTTTTACCCATATAAAATTCGAGCAGCTCCTTTAGAAGGTCCTCTTTCTTCATTGTCACTTTATCGAGTCGGATATCTTCTCCAATGAAGTTTCTGAATTCATCAGGTGATATCTCTCCCAACCCCTTAAACCTTGTAATTTCCGGGTTAGGCCCAAGTTCATCAATAGCATTTATACGCTCTTCTTCTGAATAGCAATATATAGTTTTTTTCTTATTCCTAACCCTGAAAAGCGGAGTTTGAAAAATATAGACATGCCCCTTCTTGATCAAATCAGGGAAGAACTGAAGAAAGAATGTAAGCAAAAGAAGTCTGATATGCATACCATCGGTATCAGCATCTGTTGCAATAATAACCTTATTATATCGCAGACCATCCATATTTTCTTCAATATTCAGCGCAGCCTGAAGCAGGTTAAACTCCTCATTCTCGTATACGATCTTCTTTGTCAGACCAAAGCAGTTTAGAGGTTTGCCTCGCAGACTAAAAACAGCCTGTAGATTTGGATCTCTACTTTTAGTAATAGACCCGCTTGCCGAATCTCCCTCTGTTATAAAAATTGCCGTCTGATCACGCTGATCACCCTTTGGATCATTGTAATGAATTCTGCAATCACGAAGTTTCTTGTTATGCAGATTTGCTTTTTTTGCCCTTTCGCGAGCAAGTTTAGTAACACCTGCAATAGCTTTTCTCTCTTTCTCAGAATCCTGTATTTTTTTCTGCAGGATCTCTGCAGTATCCGGATTCTTATGAAGATAGTTATCAAGATCTCTTTTTAGGAAGTCGTTGATATACTTATTAATAGTAACACCATTAGGTTCCATATCTTTAGAACCTAGTTTGGTTTTTGTCTGCGACTCAAAAACCGGTTCTTCAACCTTTACACTAATAGCTGCTACGATACCGTTTCTTATATCTGAAAATTCATAGTTGCGGTCGTAGAACTCCTTAATAACTCGTGCAGTAGCCTCACGAAAAGCTGCAAGGTGAGTACCACCCTGAGTTGTATGCTGACCATTTACAAAAGAGTAATACTCTTCGCCATATTGATTTGTATGTGTAATTGCTACCTCTATATCCTCTCCGAAAAGATGAATAATAGGATAAAGCTCCTCTGAAGTAAGATTTTCGTTAAGAAGATCCTCCAGTCCATTTTTAGAACTGTAATTTTTCCCGTTGAAGTTGATTGTGAGACCAATATTCAGGAAAACATAATTTTTTAGAAGAGGCTCAATATGTTCATCCCTATAATGATAATCTCCAAAAATTGCTCTGTCAGGTGTAAATTCCACCCTGGTGCCACTAGAGTTATTTGATGGTTCCAACTCACCGTCACTTAAAAGAGTTCCCTGTGAGAATGTTACAGTTTTGGACTGTCCATCCCTTGTGCTCACCATTGAGAAACTGGATGATAGTGCATTTACTGCTTTAATACCTACACCATTAAGACCCACAGATCTCTTAAATGACTTAGAATCGTACTTAGCTCCGGTATTCATTTTAGAACAAACATCCTTTACCTTACCAAGCGGAACCCCTCGCCCATGGTCCTGTACCATAACAGTATCGTTCTCTATAACAACATCAATAGTTTTTCCAAACCCTGTCATAAACTCATCAATTGAGTTATCGAGAACCTCTTTTAGAAGAACATATATACCATCGTCGGCCGATGATCCGTCACCCAGCTTTCCGATATACATTCCTGGTCGACGGCGGATATGCTCTTTCCACTCAAGTGTGACTATATTTTCTTCCTGATAATTATCCTGTAAAATCTTTAATTCTTTTTCTGCTTCGTTCACTTTTTACTCTCCCTTAAATATTTTTTATAAAGGCTCTTCTTCTCTTGTGCTGCTCATACTCTAAACCATTCCACATAGAATGAACTTTGCTGTTATCTTCAAGTTCAATATTACTTTCAGCCTTAGTCATTCCCAGTTTATTTGCAGCAGGTATAAATTCATTAAACATTAATGCATTAACACCTTTTCCCTGGTATTCCGGATCAACTGCTATCATAAGCAGATCGAGCACTCCATTATGCCCATTCCCTTTAAGAGCTTTGTAGAGATGATACCATCCATTGGGAAGGAATCTTCCCTTAGCCTTTCTCAAAGCATCAGACATACTTGGTAATCCAATTCCTACACCAACAAGTTTATTGTCATTCTGCCTCAGTATCAAGGTTACAAAATCAAGTCGTATCATCGGGATATACATATCCACATAATAATCTATCTGCTTGTCGCTTAATTCTACGTAACCATAAAGATCCTTATATGCATTGTTTATAAGGATGAACATCTCTCTTGCATATGGATAAACATCCTGTTTTCTCTGCAGGTGTTTAACTGTCAGTCCAAATCTTTTCTTTACAATCTCTCCCATTCTGGAGAATCGTTCGGGGACCTCTGGCGGGATCTGAATTAAGAACTCCACCCAATCTTTATCCTTTACATATCCCATTCTTTCCATATGCTTCTGGTAATAAGGATAATTGTATATGGTGGCCATTGTTCCCATTCTGTCGAAACCCTCAATGAGCATACCTTCATGATCGAGATCGGTGAATCCTAATGGACCATGAATTTTCTCCATACCTCTTGAGCGAGCCCAGCTTTCTGCTGCACCAAACAATGAATCAACTACATCTTCATCATCAATAAAGTCTACGAAACCAAATCGCGCATGCTTTTGATTCCATCTTTCATTAGATTTATAATTAATGATTACTGCTATTCTGCCCACTATTTCACCATCTCTGTATGCAAGAAAATAGGTGGCATCACAGTGGTCGAATGCCGGGTTCTTACTCCTGTTAAGAGTAGCTCTCTCATCATAAATTAAAGGTGGTACAAAATATTCATTTCCTTTATAGAGATCTATACCAAACTGGATGAACTTCATTAGGTCATCCTTAGAAGTGACTTTCTTAATTATGACTGACATATTTGATTATTTCTATTGGTTACACTCTTTGATACAATCACAAAGATAATGATTTTTTCATTTAACGATAATTCAAAAAATTATTCTTTAACCCTCTGCATGTAATGTTCCCATCTACTAACAACATCAATAACATAGTTCACTGTTTCATCCCCTCTGAAGTAGCCATTTTTACAGACAGGATCATTGTAATACTGCTCAAGTCGTTTCAATTGTATATATCTTTCCACGTTTCCAGCCCACACATCAGGATCAGCGCCATACTTCTCTGCCAGCGCCCTTGCATCAAAGATATGTCCTATTCCTCCATTATAGGCAGCCAACGCCATTTTTAACTGCTCTTTTGAATCATTTATTGGACTAAATACATTTAAAAGCATTTTCAGGTATTCCGAGCCTGCTCGAATATTTGTTTCAGGGTCAAAAATCTGATCTGCATCTACACCTAAAGATGATGCTGTTGAAGGCATCAGCCCCATTAACCCGGAAGCCCCTGCCCAAGAGTTTACACCACTGTCAAAAGTTGACTCCTGATATGAAATAGATGCCAGTAAACGCCAGTCGATTCCTGTCTGTTCACCATACCGCCTGAAATATATATCATATGGCGAAATCACCCCAAGTTCCAGATTCTCATTTATCGAAAACTGCCTTATTTCGGTATATCCTTTAGCCTCTTCGAAATAACGTTTTTCAATTCTAAGGTAAGCAGGTTCAGCTCTGGTTCTTTCAAACCAGCTATTAAGTGAATCTGCAAGTATGGGACTATTTTTTCTGACTGCCCATGAAGACCTCTGATCAAAGCTTATTTGAAGATGAACATCAAGGTTTCTGAAATAGGTTTGATTTAATTTTGCAAGATCATCATCAGATACTGTGAACTCAATTTCACCTCTCGAAACCATCCGAATCAGATCTTCCGTAACCAGTGAATCTCTATCAGCCCTGTCAATGATAATGCCACCACCCAGCTCTTTGTCCAGATTCATTAATCTGTCAAAATGCTTTGAATTATCAATTACCGTAACCTCCTTACCAATAAGTTCCACAACATCAGTGAGCATAGAATCCACCTGTCTCACTCTCTGCACCAGAACCTGGTGAGATGTTTGCATGAATCCTGCATAAAGAAAAGAGTCCTTCATCTGATTTGTTACCGGCAGATTATATGCAATTACATCACCCTTACCATTCTGAAGCATTCTAATCATTTCGTCCATATTCTCTGCCACAATTACATGAGGTGTGATTCCATGTTCCCTGCAGAAGTTGGATATCATATCATAATGATATCCCATTTCCTGATCGCGATAAATGAAATATGAGGTTGACGTATTTAGCGTAAGTACATGCAGCGTATCATTTTGTAATATTTGAGGAAAGTCGATGACTTCATTATGCTTACCTAATTCCCCGCATGAAAAAGAGAGGAAAATGATTATTAATGAGGCTAATATGTCTTTTAACATGATTACTTTAGAATTAAAACAGTCGTAAATTTACATGTTTTTATCTTTATATGCTCCAATTAACTGAGATAAAGCAAAAAAACAGGATGTCTTTATAAAAAACATCCTGTAATAAAGAGTAAAACATTAAACATTAATACTATTCGTATGCTATTTCTCCATGTTCAGAAATATCAAGACCTATAGACTCTTCGATTTCGCTGACTCTTATACCAACAAGTTTATCTACCAGATTGAAAAGCACCCAAGTCATTAACGCACTAAATGCAATTGTTGCAACTGTAGCTATAAACTGAATCCACAATTGATTCCAGTCACCATAAAGTGCCCCTTTTGCCCCACCTTCGCCTGTAATCTCCTGAGTGGCAAAAACCCCAATCAGAATTGAACCTATGATTCCTCCAACACCATGTACACCAAAAGCATCTAAGGAGTCATCATACCCAAACCTGAATTTTACATGAGCAACCATCCAGAAGCATATCAGACCAGAAGCAACTCCAATAACAATGCCCCCAAACACACCTGTAGAACCAGCAGCTGGAGTTATGGCCACCAAACCTGCAATAACACCTGTACAGAAACCAACCACAGTAGGCTTCTTATTAATAATTTGATCGAGAAGTGACCAGGTTAATGCTGCAGCAGCTGCCGCTAAATTTGTAACCAATATTGCATTAGCTGATATTCCATCAGCAGCTAATCCGCTTCCTCCGTTAAACCCTAACCAACCCATCCAGAGCAGAGCTGTACCTATTACTACAAATGGAATATTGTGGGGAGTAATTGGAGCTTCACCAGGAGTGTTCCACCCTTTTCGTTTTCCTAAAAGTACAGCCATCATCAGAGCTGAAACTCCGGCATTGATATGAACTACAGTACCACCTGCAAAATCTATGGCACCTAATTCACCAATCCATCCTCCACCCCATACCCAGTGAGCTAATGGATTATATACCAGTAATGCCCAAAATACTGAGAACAGAATGAACCCTTTAAACTTAATACGTTCTGCAAAAGCTCCAATTATTAAGGCAGGAGTTATTACTGCAAACATTCCCTGAAATGAGACAAACAATAACTCTGGAATTGAATATCCCTCAAGTATATCATTAACACCAACAGCGCTAAGAAATATTTTATCAAATCCTCCGATAAATAGATTTGCAGAACCGCCACTTGAAGTAAAAGCGAGACTATACCCTATAATAACCCACTCTATAATTATTACTGCAGTAAGTATAAGACACTGCATCAATACACTTAAAATATTCTTACGTCTTACCAGTCCACCATAAAAAAGTGCTAATCCTGGAATTGTCATCATCAGTACAAGGATGGTTGCGACAACGATCCATGCTGTATTTCCACTATCTAAAACTGATTCCACTACCTGTTCTGTCATATATAATTCTTCACTCATAAATTACAATTTTTAATATTTTTACTTTTGCTTGTCATATAATGATTCATCACCTCTATCGCCTGTTCTGATACGTATGGACTGATCGATAGTGGAAACAAAGATCCTTCCGTCTCCACTTTCACCAGTATAGGCAGATTCAAGAATAGCATCAATTGATTTCTGAACATTAATTTCCCGGACTACAAAAGAGATAAAAATACGGTCTATGGCATTTACATCATATGCAATACCTCTGAAGATAAGACCTTGAGTTGCGGTTCCTTGTCCTTTCACCTCCCACCAGGAGAGAAAGTCAATATCAGCATTATGCAATGCTTTTCGGACCTCATCGAACTTCGACTTACGAATAATTGCTTCAATTTTTTTCATATTATTTTATTTATAGTGCATTATTAAAACTTCATTCCAAAAAGTAGGAAAACATCCTTAGAATCAGGATTAAGAACTGCCTGAGTATAAACAGGAATTGAAAATGAGTCACTTAAAGATATCTCTTTAGTTGCCTTAATAGCAGTAACCACAACAGCAAAACCATCTGAATAATACCCCGCTGCAGGAGTAGCACCTAATATCAGATCTATATCGACAAAAGATGTGGGGATAGAGTAACTTGCTTCAAAATAACTAGAGTAGTCATCATCACCTAGAAAATTAGTATTCCATACAAAAGATAGCGGGACAGACTCTCCGAGAGAGAAGCCTAAAGTTGCTTCTACAACATGTTTAGAAAAATCGAAATAACTGATCTTTTCGATAGCAGGGAGATCATGCGGCAAAAAATAATCAGTAATTAAAAAATTAAAATTACCTATTGAATAGCTGGCAAAGAGGTCAAACTCTCTCCATGAAGCATTGAAGCTGGAAGAGCCCCAGACACCCAATGTAAAACCTCCCGAAGAGAGCGATATGCCTGGTTGAACTGAAGCAGGGCCAACATATAAACCTCGCCAGATATAAGAGCTTACAATATCTGCCTCAGCATTTACAGTTAACTCCTGTGACTTTACTAAACTAATTGATATAAAAATGGTAAGCAGTAAAACAAATAATCTATTCATACATAATTTTATTAAGTGAATAACCCAATTTCAATCTTATTGTAAATAATTAGCTGCAATAAATATTAAATAGACAGTAAAAGGACGTCCGCTGTGTCTTTTTGATTATATTATGCTGCAAATATAATCATTTAGATTTTATTTCAAAATATTTATGAACATTTTATTCATTATTTGTTAGTTTTTCAATCATTTTGTAATGCTGAACCTTATAAATCCTGCCATTTTGCACTGTTCCCTAAAAACCGAAATATTTGATTTTTTGATGTTTAACTGATATATTTGAGAAAATTGACTTAATAAAAATGAAAATCACGATATATTCTATTTTTTTGATATTCTATTTATTTACATTTAAAGTGGCTGGTCAAAATGAAAATTGGCGTGAATATTTGTCTCAATTGGCAGAAGAAGAGATTGAAAACTCTGTAGTAATTGAGAACATGTATGAAGAACTTTTAAACTTGGAAACAAACCCTTTAAACCTTAATACTGTAAAGAAAGAAGAGCTGGAGAGTATACCCTTATTAAGCAGTGAAGAGGTAAATATGATTTTTGATTTCCTTAAGCACAACCGCCCTGTAATGACAGTTTATGAGTTGAGGAATGTAAAAAAATTAAGCTATAGAACGATACAACTAATAATACCATTCTTTTATGTTGGGGAAGAAGATTCAGACAGTAACAGAGAGTATAAATTCAGTCAGCATGATATCCAGATAAGGTTTGACAAAACCCTGACACCAAGGGCAGGATATGGGAGTTTCTCCGACAGCATACTTGAACGATACCCCAATCGTAAGTATAGAGGTGAAGACTTTTACAATTCAGTAAGATATTCTTTGAAATACAGAGAAAAAATTCAAATGGGAATTACTGCTGAAAAAGATGCCGGAGAACCGCTTCTCAAACAGGGCTATAAAAAAGGATATGACCATTATGGATTTCATTTCATAATTAATAATTCAGGTAGACTTAAAACTTTGGCAATAGGAGATTATAGAATCTCTTTTGGACAAGGGCTGATTCTTAATAATGACTTTCCCGGAAGCAAATCATGGAGCATTGACAATGTTGCTAGACGTACAACTGGTCCAAAGAGGCATTTCTCTACTACAGAATATGGCTTCTTCAGAGGTGGTGCAGCTATGTTTGAATTTAACAATGTATCGTTAACAGCATTCTATTCAAACAGACTAATTGATACTAACATATCAGACAGTGGTGAAATTACATCATTTAAAACCGATGGTCTACATCGCACTCCACTGGAGATAAGTAAAAAGAAAAATACACGAGAACAGGTTATAGGAACAAATATAAATTACAGATACAATCGTTTCCAGACAGGTATTAGCGGTGTATATCACATTTATAATAAAATGTATAATCCTGTATTAAGAGACTACAATAAGTATTATTTAAGAGATCAGTCAAACCTTAATGCGAGTATAGATTACTCATATCAGCTTCCAGGTTTTATTCTTGCCGGAGAAACAGCTATTGCAAAGAATGGAGCAGTTGCAACAATAAACTCGTTACAATATCGGCCTGTGACAGATATCTCTTTCACATTACTTTATCGCAAATACCCCATCACATACAATGCATTACATGCTCAGGCATTTTCAGAAGGAAGCAGGGTTCAGAATGAGAATGGCATATTTATAGCTACTGCCTTCAAACCAGTTAAAAGGTTAACTGTAAACTCATACCTGGACCTGGTAAGATTTCCGTGGAAGAAGTATGGTGTTAATGGACCTTCAAAAGCAATGGACCTATATTTTAAAAGCAGCTATACCTTTTCTGAGCATTCTTATATTGAAGCAAGATATAAGTTTAAAAGGAAGGAGAAGAATCTGGACAACCCCGAACTTGAAGAAAAGTCTGTATTGCCATACATTACTAATAAACTTCGTTTAAGGTATTCTCAGGAAAACAGCAGTGGGTGGAATTTTAGATCAACAGTAGATTTTGCCCGATACTATGCCAAATATCAATCTCATGAGAGAGGTGTGATGATCTCTCAAAACATTGGATTCAGAGGTGGAAAAGGCATAAATGTTGACTCATATTTAGCCTGGTTCAACTCTGACACTTATAACTCCAGGCTTTATTCATATGAAAGAAATATTTTAAGCACATTCTATATGCCATCTTTTTATGGAAAAGGGATCAGATTGGCGCTATCGGCCAAATTTGAGATTACTCCTCAGTTTACACTTTCTGCAAAAGCAGGGTATACAAATTACTTCAACCGAGATATAATTGGCTCCGGTACAGAGCAGATTAACGGTAACAGCAGAACTGATCTCTATACATACCTAAGATGGAGATTCTGATTGTTTTTTGTATTTTTGCAATCAAATTCTTTTATATATGCCCAATCCATTACTTCAAATTGACTCACTTACAAAAAGCTTTGGAGATCTTTTACTCTTCAAAGATATCTCTTTCGGAATAGCTGAAGGAGATAAGATCGGACTGATTGCAGCTAATGGTTCGGGTAAAACAACCCTGTTGAATATCATATCAGGGAAAGAACCATACGATAGTGGTAGAGTGGTATTCCGGAATGATATCAGGGTAGATTATCTTGAGCAGTCTCCGGAATTCAACCCTGATCTAACAGTACTGGAGGCATGCTTTAGCGCTGACAATGACATAGTAAGACTGATTGCAAGGTATGAAGATATAATCGCCTCGGATAATCAGAATGAACTGTCTCACATACTGGCAGAAATGGATCTGCATAATGCATGGGATTATGAGCAGAGGATTAAAAACATTTTATCTCAGCTAAAGATATACGACTTCCATCAAAAGATAGGTGAGCTGTCCGGTGGGCAGGTCAAGCGTGTTGCGCTGGCAAACGTATTGATCAGTGAGCCGGAACTGATTATACTTGATGAGCCTACCAACCACCTTGATCTGGATATGGTTGAATGGCTGGAAGAGTATCTTTCCAGGAATAACATCAGTTTGCTGATGGTTACACATGATCGCTATTTTCTGGATCGGGTATGTTCGCAGATAATTGAAATTGATGATAAACAGGTATACTCCTACAAAGGCAACTACTCATATTATCTTGAAAAACGGGATGAGCGAATCCTGGCTCAGAACAGTGAGGTGTCGAGGGCTCAGAATCTAATGAGAAAAGAGCTTGACTGGATGAGACGACAGCCCCAGGCCAGAGGTACAAAATCAAAATCAAGAATTGATGCATTCTACACACTTGAGGAGAAAGCCAAAAAGCAGCGTGAGGAAAAAAGTATCCAGCTAAACTCTATAAATTCATATATAGGTAAAAAAATATTTGAGGCTAAGCATGTAACGAAAAGCTTTGGTGATATTAAAATTACGGATGATTTTAATTACAACTTTACCAGGTATGAAAAAATGGGTATTGTCGGCAATAACGGAACAGGCAAATCTACTTTTATAAAAATGCTATTGGGAGTAGAAAAACCTGACGAAGGATACTTCGAAATTGGTGAAACAGTAAATTTTGGATATTATAGTCAGGACGGCCTCCAGTTCGACGATCAGAAAAAAGTAATTGATGTTGTAACAGATATTGCCGAAGTTATTGATCAGGGTGATGGAAAAAAACTTACCGCCTCCCAGTTTCTTCAACACTTCATGTTCCCTCCTGAGAAACAGCACAACTATGTTTATAAGTTGAGCGGAGGAGAAAAAAGGCGACTATATCTGTGCACTGTACTTATAACCAATCCTAACTTCCTTGTACTAGATGAACCTACAAACGATCTGGATATTATAACATTGAATATTCTGGAGGAGTATTTTGCTTCATTCAAAGGGTGTCTGATTGTAATTTCTCACGACAGATATTTTATGGATAAAGTTGTGGATCACCTGCTTGTATTCCATGGAAATGCAAAAATTCAAAACTACCCGGGTAACTATACTCAATACAGAGAGTGGAAAGCTGAGGAAGACAAGAGACAGAGCGAAGTAGCTAAAATTGTTAAAACTGAGTCTGAGCCTGCTGACAGCAGAAAAAAAGAGGAAGTTAAAACTAAACTGACCTTCAAGGAGAAGCGCGAATTTGAATCACTGGAGAAGGAAATTGAAGAATTGGAAGAAGAAAAGAAGCTACTGAGTGAAGAGATTTCATCCGGAAAACTAAATACTGATGAATTACTGAGCAAATCTAACCGACTAACAGAACTACTAAACCTGATAGATGAAAAAACCATGCGATGGCTTGAACTGAGTGAGATTTAGAATCATTCCAAATAACTGACCGTGAGTCTTCTATTTTTTATTTAAGTACATAAATTATTATTTTTGTATTTAAATATTGATGTAATGTAAAATTACAAACAATTTAGCCCAAACATCATTTTTTATATCCAGCCATTAACAACAATCGAGTGAACTTTATAACAAAAAATAAAATACAAATATGAAAAGTTTAAAAGGAACACAGACTGAAAAGAATCTTATGACTTCTTTTGCAGGTGAATCACAGGCACGCATGCGTTATACCTATTTCGCTAAACAGGCTAAAAAAGAGGGATTTGAACAAATTGCAGCAATCTTCCAGGAAACTGCCAACCAGGAGCAGGAACATGCAAAAAGAATGTTTAAATATCTGGAAGGTGGCATGTTAGAGATCACTGCTACTTTTCCTGCAGGGGTTATCGGAACTACAGCTGAAAACCTGAAAGCTGCAGCAGAAGGTGAAAACGAGGAGTGGACAGATATGTATCCAAAGTTTGCAGAAATTGCAGAAGAGGAAGGGTTCAAAGAAATAGCCACCATGTACAGAATGATTGCTAAAGCAGAATCAATACATGAAGAACAGTATAATAAATTATACGAACGTGTTGTTGAAGGTAAAGTATTCGAGCGTGAAGAGGAGATTGAGTGGCAATGCCGTAACTGCGGTTATGTAATTACCAGCAAAAAAGCTCCAAAGAAATGTCCTGCATGTCTTCACGATCAGGCTTATTTTGAACCTAAAAACGATAAATATTATTAATCAATTTCGAGATACTCTTTTTTATTAGCACATTCTTAACGGGATGTGCTTTTTTTTATGCCTTACAGATATTAATTTTGCAGATTATTTAAAATTTATGGAGTACAACGAACTATTTGCCCGCACCGAATTATTGATAGGTTCTGACGCTATGCAACAGATAATTGCTAAAAAAGTCATACTGTTTGGAGTTGGCGGAGTTGGCAGCTGGTGTGCTGAAGCACTAATAAGGAGCGGGATTATGAATCTTACAATAGTCGATTCTGACCGCGTAGCTGCGGCAAATATCAACAGACAGCTTCCTGCAACTACAAATACTGTGGGTGAGCTAAAAGTGGAGGTGCTGCAAAAGCGACTGCAAGAGATCAACCCTTCTGCGGTGATAAAATCAATACCCGAAATTTATGATCCTGAATCTTCCGCATCGTTTCATCTTGAGGATTATGATTATATAATAGATGCTATAGACTCTCTGTCAAACAAGGCCCATCTTCTTGTCGCTGCCTCAAAAACAGATGCTGTAACCTTCTCTTCTATGGGAGCAGCACTAAAGCTTGACCCTCAGAAAATAAGAGTGGCTGAGTTTTGGAAAGTGAGGGGTTGCAAACTTGGTGCTGCACTAAGAGAGAAAATAAGAAAGGGTGAGAGAACAGAAAAACCAATTCTCTGTGTATATAGCGAGGAAATTCAAAGAAACAGAGGTGAAAATGCACTTGCAAATGCTAATGAGAACGGTAGTTTCAGGAAAGCTCAAACAAACGGTACAATGGTCCAGGTAACCGCTGTGTTCGGGTTCATGCTTTCAAGTCTGGTAATTCAGGATATTATTAACAAAACCAACACTATAGTAACCTCTGAAAAAAATATCAAAAACAATTCTGTAAATCCCATTTAGAAAACAGTTTATCTGTTACTCCATAAAAAATTCTTAACTTTGCATAATTGGTAAGCAAAATCATCATTATGAATATAGAAAATCTCCTTCAGGAAGCCATTATAGGTGCAATAAAGATATTATACAATGCAGAAGTTGATGAGTCTCAAATCACTCTGCAGAAGACCAAAAAAGAGTTCAAAGGGCATTATACCCTTGTCACGTTTCCTCTTCTTAAGATATCAAGAAAAAAACCTGAGGATACAGCTGAGGAGATTGGAAAATATCTCTCTGAAAAAACAACCGTCATTACAGAATACAATGTTATAAAAGGGTTTCTTAACCTTAGCATTGCACCATCGGTATGGGTGGAATTGCTTGAGAATATTAATTCTAACCCCGAATATGGGTTTACTCCTGTTAGCGAAGACTCACCGCTATTCATGGTAGAATATTCATCACCTAATACAAATAAGCCTCTGCACCTTGGTCATGTCAGGAACAATCTACTTGGCCATGCTCTTAGCGAAGTGCTTAAAGCAAATGGTAAACGTGTTGTTAAAACAAATATTGTAAACGATCGCGGTATACATATCTGTAAATCAATGCTGGCATGGCAGAAATGGGGAAATGGAGAGACACCGGTTTCCTCTGGGAAGAAAGGTGATCATCTGATTGGAGATTATTATGTTAAGTTCGACCAGCATTATAAAAAAGAGATTGCTGAATTGCAGGAAAAAGGATTTTCGAAAGAGGAGGCGGAAGAGAAATCTCTGCTTATGAGTGAGGCTCGTGAACTTCTTAGAAAATGGGAGGCTAATGATACTGAAACTGTCAATCTATGGAAGATGATGAACGACTGGGTATATGCTGGATTTGATGAAACTTATAGTCAGATGGGTGTCACCTTTGATAAGATCTATTATGAATCACAGACCTATATCCCCGGTAAGGAAGAGGTATTACGTGGATTAAGTGAGGGACTCTTTTATCAAAAAGAGGATGGTTCTGTATGGGCTGATCTTACTCCGTATGGCTTGGACCACAAGCTGCTTTTGCGTGCTGACGGTACATCTGTTTATATGACACAGGATATTGGAACTGCAAAGATGCGTTTTGATGACTACCCTATCGACAAAATGATTTATGTTGTTGGCAATGAGCAGAATTATCACTTTCAGGTACTATCAATACTGCTTGACATGCTTGGATTTGAGTTCGGCAAAGGACTTGTTCACTTCTCATATGGAATGGTTGAGCTACCTGAGGGAAAAATGAAGTCACGCGAAGGAACTGTTGTTGATGCAGATGACCTGATGGCAGAGATGATTGAAACAGCACACGAAACTTCTCAGGAACTTGGTAAGCTGGATGATGCGACAACTGAAGAAGCAGAAGCTATTTCACGTATGGTTGGACTGGGTGCTCTCAAATATTTCATTCTGAAAGTTGACCCTAAGAAAAACATGACCTTTAACCCCAAAGAGTCTATCGATTTCAACGGGAATACAGGTCCTTTTATTCAATACACACATGCACGTATACAATCGGTTATCAGAAAAGCAGAAGCTCAGGGTATTGAAGTAACTGAAAACCTCAGCAACTCAATTTCTTTATCAGAAAAGGAGGAGGGACTTGTACAGCTGCTTAGTGAGTTTGACCGTATAGTGAAACAGGCAGGCACAGAGTATAATGTATCTCTGATAGCCAACTACATCTACGATCTGGCAAAAGAGTATAATCAGTTCTATCACGATTTTACAATCCTTCGTGAGGAGAATAGCCAGCTTCGTGATTTCCGCCTTCTGCTATCCAGGAATGTGGCTCTTACAATTAAAAAAGGTATGGCTTTATTCGGAATTGATGTACCTGATAGGATGTAGTCATTTCATCTTCATAATTTAATTTGCAACTATAACATTTTACAATTTATAGTCTTGCACATACAAAAGGTTTAAAAACTCTAAGGTATTCCCTAAGATTTTCATTTCCTTCTATATTCTAAATTTGGTAAATTTGTGAAAATCATTAAAAGAGGGCTTTCAGATGCTTATTTCTAATCCATATGAATGTGCAATGGAGTTTGCTGTCAACACAGACAGAGATATTTTTATTACTGGTAAGGCAGGAACCGGTAAAACTACATTCTTGCATAAATTTCGCGAAGAAACAGCCAAACAGGTAGCTATAGTAGCACCTACGGGAGTTGCAGCAATTAATGCAGGTGGAACAACTATACACTCCTTTTTTCAACTCCCGTTTACACCATTTGCCCCTACCCCGGAAGGCAGATCATCTCTCATCTCCCGTATAAAGATGAACAAGAGGCGGCGCTCTGTAATCAGAGAGCTTGAAGTACTTGTTATTGATGAAATCAGTATGGTACGTGCTGATGTGCTTGATGCTATTGATGCTGTGCTCAGATCCATACGCAACAGGCGAGAAGAACCTTTTGGCGGTGTACAAATGATTTTTATTGGTGATATGCATCAGCTTTCGCCTGTAGCAAAAACAGATGAGTGGAGTATCATATCTGACTACTATGACAGTGTCTATTTTTTTAGCAGTCATGTTATTCAAAAATATCCGCCCACTTATATTGAGTTTGATAGAATATTCCGACAATCAGATAATCAGTTTATTAATGTATTAAACGAGGTTCGTAATAACTCACTCTCATTAGAAGGTATTAGTCTGCTTAAGAGCAGATATTTTCCCGAGTTTATACCACAAGCAGAGGAGAACTACATCACTTTGACAACTCACAATTACAGCGCTGATAGCATAAATAATACTGAACTTGATAAGCTAAAGTCTCCAATCCATGAATTTCATGCAGTAATAAAAGGCAATTTCCCTGAAAATGCTTATCCAATTGACGAGGTTCTGGAATTAAAAGAGGGGGCCAAAGTGATGTTTATAAAAAATGACATTGAGACACCCCGCAGGTTTTATAACGGAAAAATAGGTGTAATTATCTCTATTGATGGTGATCAGATTACAGTAGAATGCCCCGGCGACAGAGATGAAATAATTGTCACCCCATTAATCTGGGAAAACATCCAATATAACACCAATCCTGAAAATAACACTATTGAGGAAAAGATAATCGGTACTTTTGAACAGATACCTTTACGTTTAGCTTGGGCTATAACAATTCATAAAAGTCAGGGACTAACATTTGATAAAGCAATAATTGATGCCGGCAATGCTTTCTCGCCCGGTCAGGTATACGTTGCATTGAGTCGCTGCAGATCTTTGGAAGGAATCGTTTTAAAAAGCAGGGTAAACTACGAAAGCATACGTGTAGACGATCAGGTTGTTCAATTTTCCTCATATAAACAAGACCATAAATCTATCATTAACGAATTGGATCTTGCCAAGAGTAAGTTTAGAACAAGCTTATTATTACAGCTGTACAATTTCAGTTCACTATGCAATGATGCACAATCCTGGTTAAATATCACTAAAGGAGAGGAACCATCTTTCAACGAAGAGACCATCCCCTTTGCTGAAAGTATATTCAAACAGCTGAATGAGATTGAGAACGTAGCAGAAAAGTTCAGAGTGCAGTTAGAGAGAATTGTCAGTAGGGAAATAGTAGACACAGAGTTTCTGTCGGAGCGACTAAACTCTTCTTCTGATTACTTTGCAGAAAAACTTGACTATCTGATGGCATCACTAAAGAGATCACCCGCCACAACTGATAGTAAGGCTGTTGCAAAATCCTATGATGAATCATTATCTATGATATACAATTCTGCAGCTCTCAAAATGCATATGATAAAACATACTGCATGCAATTTCAGTGTTGAGACCTATTATAGTGCACGAAATAGTTTCATTAAGCCCGATTTTAATATTAAATCATATAGTCGTGGCAAGTCAACTGTTCAACTTAAATCGAAACATCCTGATCTTCTGAATGAGCTTGTTCAAATACGAAATTATATTAGTGAAAACGAGAACCTACCACCTTATATTGTTGCTTCAACAAAAACGCTAGTACAAATGGCTGATTATATGCCTGAAACTGAAAAAGATCTTTTAAAAATTTATGGATTTGGCAAAAAGAAGCTAGCACGTTTTGGCGCACAGTTTCTGGAGGTAATAAACGACTACATAGCAGAAAATGATCTGCAATCTGAGATGATTCATTTCGAAAAACATAAGAGTTAACTGATTAAGAATTTAAAAGCACTAACATTATTCTTTATGAAAAACTTAATTCTCAAGATCCTGTTTGTTATGTTTATCTTTTCGATTATCACTCTTGAGATAATTGCACAAGATCAAAAAGAGTACCCTGCAAATTATGCCACATCACCCAGGTTCAAGGCACTTGTATATTACACTGAGCATGCTGAAAAAGCACATGTAGAATTTGCCCTGCAGGCATTAGAGTTTTTTAAACGGTTAAATTATGGAGATGGGTTTATACTAGAGGTGACAACCGACCTTTCAGAGTATGACTATAACAAACTAAAAGATTATAACATAGTTGTCATGCTTAACGCCCATCCAAATAATGAGTCTGAACGTGAAGTCTTCGAAAAATATATGGAAAACGGTGGAGGATGGATGGGCTTTCATGCAGCGGCTTACAATGATAAAAACACAAATTGGCCCTGGTTTTTAAAATTTATTGGAGGAGGAATGTTTTATTGTAATAACTGGCCACCACAACCGGTGCTGGTAGAGATTGACAATCACTCTCACCCTGTAACTAAAAATCTGCCTGCATCCTTTGTTGTACCTGAAAGTGAATGGTATCAATGGAGTCCGAGTCCACGGTCAAATAACGACATTGATGTACTGTTATCCATCTCTCAGAAAAACTATCCCCTCGGCATTAAAGATGTAGTAAATTTTGGCGATTTCCCAATCGTATGGACAAACAGGAATTATCGTATGATCTATCTTAACATGGGTCATGGTGATGATGAATTCACAGATGCAACTCAAAAACTTCTCTTTATAAACGCTTTCCGGTGGGTACTGAGCAGCGATAAAAAAGGGAACCCCTTTGATCGATAATTGTCCATCTCCCGCTTATCATCCGCTTATATACGGCTTATATCAACATCAATAATATATATACCGATAATAAACGAACTATTTACAGGAGATAAACATTACAGAGACAATGCATTGCAGACTACACTATTTATAGAATTCGAGATAATTGATTAACTTTGCAATGAAATAATTAATCATAAAAGATTATTTCACTTTAAAATTTGAATTATCTAGCTCATATATATTTTTCAGGTACAAATCGTAAGGTTGCTGTTGGTAATTTCATAGGTGATTTTGTAAAAGGTAAAAGCTATGAGAAATATCCTTCCTCTTTTCAGAAAGGAATACTGTTACACAGGAAGATAGATCATTTTACAGATACTCACCCTATATTCCTCGAAACCGTTGATATACTTCGTCCATCTTTCGGGCGCTATTCGGGAATAATGGCAGATATGTATTATGACTACCTGCTTGCCTCTGATTTTGAACGTTATAGTAACGGGCAGAGCCTCGGAAAATTCTCTCGTAATTTTTATCTCTCAGCTTTGTTATACTACAGGTGGTTACCTAAAAAGGTGAAAGGTTTTATATTCCATTTCATAAGAACCAACCGTCTCGAGGAATATGCCACTTATGACGGACTGCAATACTCGCTCAAAATTATGTCTGTTCACAGTAGCTCGGCAATCAATCCTACCCTTGGGATTGAAGTACTTGCAGCAAATGAAGTACAACTAAGAAGCCTTTTCGATGAATTCATGAAAGAGGCTCAGCAAAAATTTCCCCACTAAAGACAATTATTCACCAAAAATCAGATGAATTTGTATTTTTAAAGCAAAAACGGCAACACTTTTGATTAAGTGCTCCCGTTCAGATAAAATCCTGTCGCAGATTGTTTCGTGTTACTTATTTGGAGTTTCCCAAACTTTTGTTTTAGTACAGTTTATATTTGTAGTCTGATCACCCAGCTGCAGCATAAATTCTCCCTCTTCAATTGTCCATTTTCCCAGTTCGTTAACATAAGCCAGATCTTCACCTTTAAGGTCGAAAGTAACCGTTTTTGTTTCACCCGGTTTCAGGGATATCTTTTCAAATCCTCTCAAACGACGCACATCTGGTGAAAGTGAAGCTACAAGATCGCTGCTGAATAATAAAACAGACTCCTTGCCTTCCACTTCTCCGCTATTGGTAACATCTACAGAAACCTTAACAATATCATCAGAGGTGAAATCAGTTTTATCAACAATCATATTTGAATAGGTGAAAGTGGTATAACTTAGTCCAAATCCAAAAGGATACTGAACAGAAGTCTGTGCTCCATAATCATAAGCACCTTCCATTTTGCCAGCGATATTCTGACTCGGTTTGTGATCGTAAGTAATCAATCCCTGTTCATACTTTGGGTATGTATAAGGTAATTTACCACTCGGGTTGATATCACCGCTAAGAATATCAGAAAGCGCATCTCCGCCAAAATTACCCGGAAGATAAGTTTGCACTACCGCAGCAGAACCCGGTTCGATTTCACGAATCAGTCGCGGACGACCTTCATTAAGAACAAGGATAACTGGCTTTCCCGTTTTCTGTAATGCCAGTGCCAGATTAGTCTGATTTTCCGAAAGGGTGAGTTCATCCAGGTTTCCCGGAGTCTCGCAGTATGAATTTTCACCCACACAAAGTACTATATAATCAACACCAGAAGCTGCTGTAACAGCTTTTTGGATTTCCGGAGTATTTTCTTCGAAATACTGACCATCCATTTTGTATGTTACACCAGGCTCGTACTTAACATTTGCTGTGCCGAATTTATTCTGTAGAGCTTCATAGATAGTGTTATATTGCTGGGCAAAATCCTCAGTCTTCTCCCCCTGCCATGAGTAGCTCCAGCCACCGTTAAGAGTGCGCATTGAGTTAGCATTTGGTCCGGTTACAAGGATACGAGCGTTAGACGGTAATGGCAAAACAGTGTTCTCATTCTTCAGAAGTGTTATTGACTCCGCTGCAGCAGATTTAGCCACCGCTTCATGCTCATTGCTTCCAAAGTCGGGGAATTCAGCTCTCGGCCAATATGGCTTTTCGAAAAGTCCCAGTCGGTATTTCAATCTCAACACCCTACGAACTGCATCATCTATACGCTCCGTAGAAACCTCACCATCTTCTACAAGTTCTTTCAAAGCAGGGCAAAAAGCAAGATTATATGGCTCCATTACCATATCAATCCCTGCATTTATTGCAGCTTTAACTGCACCTTTATAATCCTTAGAGATATTATCACGGGTATATAAATTCTGGACGTCTGCCCAATCAGTCACAATTACACCGTCAAAACCAAGATCTTCTTTAATCCACTCCGTTAGTAACCTGTAATCGGCATGAGTTGAAACACCATTAATTATACCGGAATTAACCATTATTGACAGCGCACCGCCATCAACTATTGCTGCACGAAACGGCTCATAGAATTTCTCCCGCAATTCACTTTCAGAAATGACTGCCGGTGTACGATCTTTACCTGAAACAGGTACTCCATAACCCAGATAATGCTTCAAACAGGCTGCTATATTACTGTTCCTTACACTGTTCCTGTCACTGCCCTGATATCCGCGTACAGTTGCAGTACCCATTTGTGCATTGAGGTAAGTGTCTTCACCATAACTCTCCCACTGTCGTGACCAGCGTGCATCGCGACCAACATCCATAGTTGGTGAGAAATTCCATGGAATATTACTTGCGCGAGTTTCGTAAGCTGTGATTTGTGCTCCACGCTCCACAATCTCACGGTTGAAAGTAGCTGCCATCCCAATTTCCTGTGGAAAAAAAGTGGCTCCTGCAGTGTAAGTAACGCCATGTATAGCATCTATCCCATAAATAACAGGAATCCCAGTTTCCTGCAAAGCTCTCTCCTGAATGAGTCGGATAGAGTTTTCCCATACTTCTGTTGTGCGGGCACGATTGTTACTTGTATTCAGAATTGATCCTACTTTATGCTTTCCAATAACTGTATCCAGCATAACCAGATCAATATCAAAAGGTTCATCACTGAAATATGCATTACCCCCTTTACCAATCAGATCAATTGTGAATTGAGACATCTGACCAATTTTCTCCTCAAGTGTCAACTCCGAAATGATATTGTCTATTTTGCTTTCTATTTCAGGATCTAGGCAGTTGTGTTTTAACTCACCATTTCCACTGTCACAAGAAACTCCTACTAAAAATAGTATTAGAATAAAAAAACAGATCTTTCTCATATTACTATATATCTTATCACTTAATCCCATAAATCAGGAATGCTGCCATGTCCACGTGCTCTTTTTGGTTGCTGGCTATATGGTGCTACATTACCTGAGTGAACATCAAATAATACTTTTGCAGTCTCCTGCATCGCTTCTACCTGATATTTATATGGACGGTCTGTAACATCTATCAAACCACAATTATAGTTTTCTCCATCATTGCGCCTGCCTGTGATATCCTGGTCAGCCCACTGAAAATAAGCTGTCCCAATCAATCCAGGATGAGAGTAACCCTGTTCTGTGTAGTAACGATATGCAATACCACGTTCTTCCTGAGAGTCTACTTGCCAAAGGGACTGAGCCAATCCTCTGTCTACTGTTCCAAAGTGATACTCTCCTATTATCATTGGCAGATTTGTTATTTCCAGTGCCCTGTCCATCATCTCCTTACTTGGCTCCAGAGCATAACTATTGAAGCTTAATACTTCAAATGCTCTGCTGCAAATTAAAAGTACCTCCTCATCAATTTCATCCAGGTTGCCAAAACGATAACCTAGATTCAGATGATTTGGATCATATTTCTTTTGAGCTTCTTTTACTGCCTGAACAAAAATCTCAAATGTCTCCCAAATAAACTTCTTATATGATTCCGGTGAATCTCCGTAAATCGAAACATGTTCTATTAATTTACTTTTGATTGGGCTGTCTTCTCCTTCTAATATTATATTACAAAGACGAACTTCCTGGCCTATCCATGCAGGTTCGTTTCCAACGAAATATCCGATTACCCATGGATTATCTTTTTGACTTCCCACAGAACTCTTCATAGCATCATCAAGCTTTTCTCTGAAATCAGGTTTAAAAACATCTGCAAGACCCATCAGTCTTCCTTCCACACCTGCTGTACGCATTGAAGTAACATATGCTTTCTTGTTCATAGCCATAATTTCAGGACTTGACCAGTTTGCAATTGTATTAACTCCCCATTTTTCCATTCGTTTAATTACCATGTCATTAGCTTTATCTTTGTAGTTTTCACCGAAACGGCGATAAAGGTTCCAAAGACCAAAGGAATAATCGTAAGGACGTGATTCATTAGCCGGGAAAAGATCTCTAGGAGGAAGTTCTTTAAACATATTCTCACGTTTATCTACCTCTTTAGCCAAACCTGATGCTATCGGACGAACACAATCTACACCAACGGATAAGAAAAGATAACCTTCCGGATCCACAAACCACCATTTACCATCTATTTGTTCTGTGCGGTAGAAGCCTGTAGCTTTTACCTTTTTCTGCATATAACCACCATATTTAGAGTAGTTGTAAACAGAAGTATCAAAATTCTCCTCTTCTTCGCTTCTCCATTCAGCCTGCAGTTGTTCCAGAGATTTGATTTTTTCATCATATTCAACCAGATTTGATTGTCCGAACTCATCAATAGCCGGAAATGATTCCAGATACTGATCTCCCGGATCTTCAACAGAAAGGGTTATATTTCTAATTTCAAATTCAGGATCACCTATAGGTGCACGCATACGAATTCCGATTGAATCAATTCCTGTAAGCTTTGTACGTTTTCCACCTAAGTTTACCCAACCTGTGTAACGAGGCTGATTATAAGTTGCTGCTAAGTCGTGTCTGGCGCTCGGCAGCTCCCTGTAAAACTCTAAAGGAATTGCTAGTCTGTTCCATGCATTTGGCACATAACTCATTACTCTTAATTCATTGTACCCCTCATCAGTAGTAAATCCTACATGAAATCGCTGAGCAGTAGATATCTTAAACTCCAATACTACGAAGTTATAACCATCCCAGTCAGAAGGCAGTTCCGGATTGATTTCTTTAATAGCAAATTTCTTTCCTGATACCTCTTTGGTACTATCAAACTTAACAACAAAGCCTTTCTCTTTTGGCTCACAACTATATAAAAATAATATTATTGAGATCCATACTAATAATAAAATTCGTTTCATGTTATATTATTTATAGATTACTTTAAATGGAACATTAGCTGTAGATACAAATCCTGTATTATCTGAAACATAAACAAAAAGACGATAATTCCCCGGTTCAGAAACAGATGTGGTAAGTGTATTTGTTTTAGTTATCTCCACTTCTCCCACTCTTTCGGGGCGTGGCTCAAATGATCCACCATCTCCCAAGACTGTTGCCTCTTTGAGTATTTCCCAAATATATGTAAGTTCATCACCTTCTTTATCAACTATATCTACACTACCCACGAATGTTTGCCCTTCTATAACATAAGGACTTTCCACACCCATTTTTTCATTAATTGTGAATTTATTAATAACAGGTGCAGTTTGACTAAGTTCAGTACGTTTCCATACCCTTTCCATAGCTTCTACCATAGGAGTTTTTTCACCATTTAAAGGCAATCCTTCAACGTTACTCTCAACAAACATACTAAACCATGTTGGAGTGCGTTCTTCTTTCTGGCCCCATAAGAATACGAATGAGCCCAGACATCTTTCCGAACCATAGATATAATCATTGTATCTGTTTTCATATACAACTCTTTTCTCTTCACTTGTTTGTTCTATTGGAGCGCCCCAATCAGTTTTGGAAGTTTCCCACCATCCGGTAGGGCCCCACTCGGTAATCATATAAGGTCCTTCATATGATGACTCTAAAACAATTTCTTCTACCTTGTCAATTGAACCATAACTATTAATCCCAACTAAATCGAGGCTGGGGGCATATTTAGCTATTGAGTCCAATGCCCTCTGATTATGTGTTATAACTGTCGCAACAAGGTGTCGTGAATCAATGGATTTTATCATTTTTGCCAACTTTTCAACAAATCCCCAGGAATAGGCTGAATTATTCCTTCCACCAAGTTCAATCTCATTACCTAGTCCCCAAATCAAAATATTTGGATCATCTTTAAAAGCCTCAACGATTTTTCTGACTGATTGCATTGTATTTGCCTTAAACTCTTCATCCAAATATCGCTCAGGTTCTTTAGGCAAAGATATACCCTGCATTATAAACATATTATTTTGTGCTGCCAACTCAACTGCCCGAGAAATACTTTTAGTATTTCCACCCCATGTACGGAATGCGTTAGAACCATTTTGTGCTGCAAGATCAATTTTATTTGTTCCTCCTACACCTTTAATATATGTTTTAACTCCGTCTATGTAAAGATCGAAACCACCATTTTCGTTTTTAAGAATATGGATTCCTTCCTGATCATTCAAAATCTTATCTGTCTGCGTATAAGCAAATGAGCAAGTCACAAACAGTATAACTACAAAAATTAATCTGTACTTCATTCTTTCAATTTTTTTCTAATTCATTTAAAAACGTTTTACTCCAAATGTGTCCAGGATTAATATTTAGAACAGAACTGAACTGCTCAATTGCTTTAGCCTTTTCACCCAAACCCATATAGCCTAATCCCGTTTGATAAACTGCATTAATTCTTTGAGCAGTATTTGAAGCTCTTCCATCAAACTGAGAGTATGCGCCATCGTCACTAACATTCTGTAACAGTGATTCGAATGTCTGTTTTGCCTCTTTCTCTTTACCTAATTTTTGAAGAGCAAGGCCTTTATAATAAATATATTCACGGTCTCTTGCTTCGGATGTTTCTATCTCAAGTGCTTTTTCATATGACTTAACAGCTTGTCCTTTTTGTCCGATATTTTCATAAATTTCACCTTCTAAATAATATAGTTGAGCATAACGTGCTCTTGCAACTAAACCAATTGGATAATCAAGAGCTGCTTTTATATCTATTAATGCTGAGTCATAATTTTTTTGATTAATCTGATTCATTGCACGTATAGTATAGCTGTTCAGATAAGCATTCTGCTTTTCTCTCGCACCTTCTGATTCTACAATTCTATTATTATCGAGCATATAAAGTGCCTCATCAAATTTACCATATTCTACAGCACGAGTAATAAGTCGCAACAGCGTTTCATATCTCTTCTTTGCAGTTTCATAGTTATCCATTAAGAATGTATATTTTTCTGCGGGAGAGATCTGATTAGCTTCGTGCAATACATCAATTTCAAATAATAAACGTGCATCATCTTTGTTTAATTTTGCAGCCTTCTTCATGCTTTCCAGAGCTTTCTTAGGATTTTCCTGGATTTCATTATAAGCCAGACCTAGATTCCTTTGTACTATATAAAATGAATCATCCAGACTTGCAGATTTTTCCCACAACTCAATTGCTTTTTCAGGCAATCTTTCATAAAATAGATTACCTAAATAATAAGGAGCCAAATTTCCTTCTGGATTTAAGTTCATTGCATTTTCCAAAACATATACAGCTTCTGATCTGAATGGGAAACAATAGTCTGAAGGCATTTTTTCAGCTTTAAGGTAATATGATAAAGCAGTTGCATCGTCGCCAAGCAAATGATAGTTATATCCAGTGAAATAATATAGCAATGGGAATGTTTCTCCTTTTACTTCCAATCTTTTCATAACCTGAATAGCCTCATCATAGAGTCCTATAGCTGTGTATTCGGTAGAAAGTTCTATATATGCCTGTACATCGTCACGCATCCAGCGGTTAAGTTTGTTTAGGAAATTCTCACTATTGTTCATCAAACACACCTCATTTTGTGCCAGATGATTAATCTTAGTGTCTTTTAAAACTGTTCTAAACCATTCTTGTGCCTGAGGTAGTTTACCCATTTTTCGTAATATTACACCTTTAAGGTTTAATGCACGCATATTAACGGAATTTGTTGACAATGAGCGGTTGATATGATCAAGAGCTGTTTCCCAGTTTTGACGATTACAATCTATTTCTGCCAACTGATAATAAGCAGCACTGTGCCATGCTGATCCCCAAGTTGCATCATAAAACGTATCATAAGCTTCATTTGTCCTTCCTAAAGCTCTTAGTGCCATTCCTAAATAATAAAGAGGTTCGCAATCTTTTGGTCTGGTGTAGTTCATTCTTACTCTTTCTGTAGCGATCCTCAAGTATTTTTCGGCAGAAACCCAGTCTTTTGCTCTTAGACTCAGTATTCCTAACTGTGTATTTACCTTTGAGTTTTTCGGGTCTCTTTTCAAAGCTTCCTGATAATATGGCATAGAATTCAGTACACTATGAAACTGATCAATTCTCAAACCGGTCAGATATAACTCTTCTACAGATTCAATATTTTGAGGAGATGCAAATGATTTCAAAGGTTCTGGTTTTTCGTAACTCGGATAATCATGATTCCTTGGTATATAAGTATAAAGAACATTTCCATCTGAATCAAAAAGAGTTATTTCTATATCATTTTCTCCAATATTTTTAGGTAGTTGAGCAATAATTTTTCGAGGCTCTTCAGGTGAAATACTTATAATATCAGTTTTTAGTTCTTTCCCTTTTGAAGATAGAACAAACTTTGCTTTTGGATGTGACATGGTACTGTTTAGCCTTATATCGATGGAATTTCCATCTATAAAATAATTCATTGCACCATTTTTATTCGCATATTTCAGTCCATCAAGTTCACGAATAGGGAACCAGATCATAGATCCATATTTTGACTCATAAGGCTCAAGCCAGCTATAGTCAGGCTGGTTATCAGTATAAAAACCAGCCATTAGCTCTATATAACGACCGTCATTATCAGTCAGACCATTATTTGTATTTAATCCGTTAGGATTATTACCATCGGCCCAGTATTTCATCCCCGGTGAAACATGATGGTTTCCAACCCATGCTGTACCTGCTTTTAGATTATAGTCGTAACCTCCAAAATAATCTTCTTTAGGATCCCATGAGAAAAATGATACAGGAACATGGGTATTCTTCCACCAGCTTATATCCATTCCGGTAAAATTATAACCATTAAAGGGACTATCAGCTATAGGCCATGAAGTCATATCTCTCTTACCGTGGTAAGTTACATATTGAACAGATGGCGGGAAAATAACCTGATAAGCAGAATCACTGTGAACAGCAGGATTAGCCCAGAAAAGAAAAGAATTTCCCATTTCAGTTCTGTTTCTCAAATCAATTGTCATTTCGACAATAGATGAATTTGGATATACAGTATAACCTATCAGTGAATTCACTCTCTGCAGACGTTCTGTACAGTTAATCCAAATTGTTTTACTTCCATCAGGATGTTCTTCAATTTCATAATCCATATCTTCAACAGTTGTTGGACCATGATGATGAGGGTATCCCCATGCAAGGCTTCCTGAACGCCAATTACCTACCATACCGATAAGAGAAGGTTTTACAACATGATTGTGGTATAACCAGTTATAATCGTTTGTCTTATCATAAGCATAGTATATTCGTCCTCCCTGTCCCGGTGCAATACCCAGTTTTATAAAATCATTTTCTACCTGAATCATCGGATATTCCACCGGTTGTTTATTTGTGGTCAATCCATCATCATATGGATAAGGGTAAATCCTTCTTTGAACCCCCTGATGAGTCCTGCCTTCATAAAAACGGGGCATAACATTTGGTGGATCTATAAGGTAGGTGGGAATCACCTCTTTCACCTCATTTAAAATTACCTCTTGTGAATAGGCTTTGAATGATAAAACACAGCAAAAAATTAATATGAAAGAGAAATGTTTTTTGAAGTTCATTGCAATAGTTAATTAAATATTATTTAATACGAAGTCTATAAAATGAGGTTGAGGTTGTATAGTAGAGAATATCTTCATTATCTCCACCAATAACCATAGAAATAGGACGTTCATCCACATTATATCTTTTAATTTCATTCCCATCAGAATCAAATACAAAAATCTGACCCTCTGCCAGGTATAGAGTGCCATCACTACTTGTTGATGATGCATACTCCCCTCTCTTAATATCCTTATTTAATATTGTAAGTTTCCCTCTATCGTCAACAGATAATTTTGCTGTTGTTTTGCTATCTTCGTGCGACATATAAACAGCTGTCTTCTGAGAAGGAGATACAGCAAAAAGCTGTACAGAGCGGCCTAAATCATACGTTTCCGGTATTATAGTTATTCCGTCCGGTGCCAAGAAACTTGTTTCAGGCATCGATTGGGCAACTGTGTCAAAATTACTCCTCCATCTGTGGGTTGGATATACAACTCTTTTTATATCTTTTACATCAGATGTGTTTACCCTGGAAAGTACTTTCATATCTCCAGGCTTATCAGGACTGATTGAATAGGCCAATGCTGCCCAGCCACTGTTGCCCCATCCGCTATACATTGGATTATCATCCGGTAGGCGCTCAGTAATAGCTTCCTGGACTCCATTTACCAGATATCCGGGTTGAGGATCATAACGACATATAACTATCAGGTTATCTTGTGTATCTACTGCTAATGAGAAAGGTTTCCAAGGATAATCACTGTATAAAGACACATTTCCTGTTTCAGCGTCGTACTTATATATTTTCTTTAGTCTGTTTTCACAGAAATAGATGTTTCCTTTACTGTCGGATACTGCTCCTGTAGCAAATTCAAATCCAAAAGCCAGCTTCTCAGGAACACCTATAATATTATTCAACTTTTTACCCACTTCATCACCTGTTATAATTGCACGGGCAAAATCCATTGGGTAAAGAGAGAGATTTTTATTCATATCATATACTGTCAGTTCAGTAGGATAAAGCACCTGAGTCCAGTTCCTCATATTCCTGAAATCTATATTATGGCAGTCAGACATTTTGATCCCATAGTGACGAGGAGTATTTACACGAATTACTCTGTAAAACCATGTATTTGCAAACATTAAATCACTACAGTTACTCATCTCCATTGGCTGGCTATCTTTTCCTTCTCTTCCTTCCTCTTCAAACTGGAATGCATAAAATCTCCAGTTAGACACATTATCCAATCTGCATTCAAATCTGACATGATGTTCCAGAGACATTGCATATACATATCCGGGAGTCGAAGTGCTGCTTACATAAAAACCTGCTGAAGCATAGGTATTAGCAGTCCAGATATCTTTAAAGATACCTCCGCCTTCATTTGTCACCCATAGACTCCAGTACTGATTATCCCAAGCTAGATCTAGGCCTTGTACTGCAACAGGATTACTTGGTGAACTTATATTTCTGCCAACAGGATTACGAAATGCTCCCGGCTGTTGGCCTGCAGTATTAGAAATCGGTTTCCTCATTGTACCATGTCCACCTACAAATTTTATATCATTCATAAATGATTTCTCTCCAGCCATCCATTTTATCCCAACAGCCCTGTAATTATATCCACCTGTTGTTATCCCTATACCATTTATAATATTGTCACCTCCCTCTGATGATTCTACCATTGGTACAGGAGATCCAAATCCGCTAAATGCAGGTGTGCTTTCATCTATAATTATCTGTGTTGCAAAAGGATGCAATCCTATAAGAGCTGTATTTGGCAACATCTTTATAGTTTCTGTAATGCGATACCATCCTGTGGGGAAGTATAAATTTTGATAAGATGCTATTGCATTCTTAATTATTTCTGTATCATCGGATGTTCCATCACCTTTTGCTCCCAGATCTTTTATATTAACCCACTCTTTTACAGAAGGTAATGTTGGGATCTTCATCTGGATATTATTACTTCTTTTTTGAGAAGTAACTATATTATATACAGTTTGGTATTTGGAATCATCATTTAAGTTATTAACTATAAGTCCCGAAGTCAGATTTTGGATAAGAAAATTCCTGGTGTTTTTACTGACCACATCTTCTTCATTTACCAAGTCAACTGCTACTTTAACATTATTACAATAGGTGTTTACAATATTCAATTGATTATGAGCATTATAATCAGCACCAACTACTACTCCTCTGTTTACATTTACAAAATAGCTATCTTCGATATATATTCGGTTATAGACCCCCTCCTTCATCTCTATAGCAACAGGAGTATTTTTTACCTCCATATTTACAATAGTAAGATCTGACTGATTCGCTAGTATTGCAGCATTAAGCTGCCCCTCAAACAACAGATCAATCATCATCATCGGCCATCCCGGAGAAGTTCTGTTGGCCATTACACCATATTCTCCTCCAATGAAATATACATTTTCCATCTCATTTCCAACATCATACATTCCTGCTTTTCCTTTTCCAGTATTTATTACAGAATGACTTACAAAACCATGCTGAGCAAAATGAGCTCTTAAAGCAATTGCATTAGGATTTCCATCTTCTATCTTAAAATTGATGTTGGATATACCGCTATAGAATGTACCTGCCGTAGCATCACTTGGTCTACTTTTTTCTGTTACCAGATTCCCGGTAAACCAGAACATATAGCTGTATGAGTTGAAATTATCAGAAGTGTCTAGTTTTTGGAATCCCGGTGTATTTTTACTTAGAATAAATTCCGGCCTTTCTTTACCATAACCTATCAGCCTTATTGCAGGCGGTATATATATAGTCTTACTGATTTTGTATTTACCTTCAGGTATAAACAAAACTCCAAAGTTTTTCTCAACTTTTACCTGATTAATAGCTTTTTGCAAAGCATCAGAAACATCAGATTTCCCGTCCAATTTAAAATCATAATTTTCCGGAGTGAAATAATACGCATCACTATCAACTGGTTTTGAGTCGTATACTGATTTAGTATTCACAGTTTGTCCCTGTAATGATATTGTAAACAGCGATAGCCCACATATTAACAGACGGATTTTTCCTTTTATATCAATCATATTAAAGATGTAATTATTTGATTTCTGAATTATACTAATTTTACTGATGGAGCATTGCAATTAACTCCATCATTCTGAAAGCAGGCTGACCCCATAATTCTTTATAATTATGCAGTACAGCAGCTTTCCAGTAAGGAATATCCAAATTATCCCTTGTAAGAATCCCAACCGGTAGTCCTCCAACAATATCACCAGTAAAAACTGCATACTGAGGAGAGAAGTTATACCCTTCTCCATACATTAAACTTTGATTAAACGGATTTTTACCTACCATCCATTCTAACTGAGCCAGAGCAATTTTATGCAATTCAGAATCCTTTAATATACGATTTGCAGAAGCTATTCCGATGGCAGGAGATAACATAACTGAGCTATTACCTCTAAATGCCTGCCAAACGGGAAACATCCTTAAATAATGCTGATCATCAAGTTTGTAACCGTTAACAATCTGTTTATCATCTTCATTACCTTTCAGATTATAGATATTTGCCGGTATCATTAAATAAGGGCCTGTTAATTTTGTAATAGTTTTTATATATTCTGAATATAATCTGATTGACTCGTACCACTTACCATAATCCTCATCTTCAGGGAATAACATACATAGTTCCACAAAGCCCAAAATTGGTGAAGCAGCAACACAGCTATGGTTATAACCAAAGAAATTTTCTTTTCTGCTGTCAGAGTAAAAGAAGCCATTTAAAGGAATTCTCCAGTCCATGGGCTCTTTTTGTTGAAAAGAGATCAGCAATTGAGCGTATTCAATTAAAGTCTTCTTAAGTTCATCTGTAGGAATTAAATCATATAATTTAGTACCTGCCAGCAATGCAACTGAGAGTCGCTCGGTGTTCCAATTAATTTCCCTTTCAGACAACAGTTTCCAATAGTCAATTGCATTATTAAATGTCTGTTCTGCAAGAGCTTCATTGGTATTAATCAACATTGAGTAGGCTTCTGCATCTGCTATAATAGAATAATAGTTATCAACTATATTTACATTACCATTTAACTTCATATATTTATCATCGACGTTCCCGATTCTCCCATCGGTATAACTATCCATCGTAGTCCAATTAATTACTTCCAATCCCTCGAAACGATTTTTTTGAAGCCAGTTCAAACCCCACAATCCCTCTTCTATCAATCTGTCAGACAACCTCTTATTCTCATCTTTATATAATCTGGCGAGTCTGAAAAATGCTGCAGTAGCACTAGCTGTCTGCCAGTATGACTGTGATAAATCTCCTGCATCGTGCCATCCTCCTCCCATTACAATTGTATCTGAATTAAATACTGTATACCAGTCAGCATGACACTCAAGGTGAATACCCGGTTGATCGAAACCACATCTCTGCAGATAAAACTGATTAGTAATTTTTTCTACAATTGGAATCCATACATCTTCATTTATACTGAAACTTTTGGATTCTAAAGCACCATAAACAATTTTATAATTACCGGGAGATTTAAGTTCTGAAAAGTCTAGTAGAGTGAAATCACCTATATAAGTTGACACACTTTGGGTATCTTTTTCCAATACCACCTTTTTAGATACAGAGTCAACTACTTTAAATCTTTTCTTGTCTGACAGAGAAGTGAATGCGATTTTATCATCATCTATATTATATCCGGAGTGAGTAAATGAAATCTCTTTATCTGTTCCCCAACCCTCATAATAATCAGGTTCAACTACTTCAAGAGATAGATTGTCCAGGTAATATACAATTGTATCAGACGCGTCTAACTCATTTCCCTGTAATCCATAGCTTATTGTAATTCCCTTCACTTCATTTCTTGGGAGATGAGGTATTTCCATAACCAGTTTATTCCATTTATTATTCTCCAGCATAACGGTATGCCATCCCTCTTTACCATATACATCTGGCACATTATCTCCATTATGCAAGATTATTGTGAGGTAAAGTTTTCTGAATCCTTCAAACTCAGGATAGATATTTACAGAAATCCGATTATATTTTGAGAGATTTTCATTATCAAACTTCCTGGTCAGATTCTGTCTTCCCCAATATCTTCCACCCGGTCCCAAATCAACAGGCTGTTTAGTAGGAGATACAAATTTTATTGATGACTCCCCTTCTAATACTTTTTCAGAAGAAAGTGAAATAACTCCTACATTCTCACCATTTGTATACGATAGTTCCCAATTATTGAGTGACTCTGCACCGTCAACAATAATTGATTCTAAAACTACTTTGTTATCCCATTTATACTGTAAACTATTTACAGTATCCATCTTCATTGGCACATGCTTATAGAGCGCCTCTGAATAATTTGTTGTTACATCTATTGAGGACGGTTTAGAAGATGTACAGAAAAAAATGAAAAGAAGAGAAATAATGTATAAAAATAGTTTTCTCATTATTTTTAATTTAAAATTGATCCTAAAATAATTCTTATATGACTTATTATAAATAGTTTACAATATAAAATAACAGAGTTTATAAATTTACATCAACTTTGAAAAACTTAGATCTTCCTGTAATAAAGAGCTCCTTGTTATCCTTTCCCCCAAACTTAATTGTTGAAGGGCGTTCGGGCACTTTTATTATTCTTTTAATATCCCCTTTATTATCAAAGACTAAAATATGCCCGTCCGCTACATATACATCTCCATTATCATCTATTGTTAAACCAAACTCTCCCCATTCAACAAAATAGGTTAAATTTGATAGTATCCCATTTGCTGCTACATCCATTTTTACAATTCTGCGATCATATTCATCTGATGTATAAAATGGTTTTCCCGGGAATGCTTCTAGTAGAGAAGAACTTCTGGCAAGATCATATAATTGAGGAATAATTGTTTTTTTATCAGGAGCCACAAAACATTTCTCAGGTACTAAAACTGTTACATTGTTGAAATCATGGAAATCTCTCCATTTATTTGAAACATATAATGCTTTATACACATTTTCAATTGATCCCATATCTACTAAAGGCAGTAATTCTATTGTTTCTTCAGGGTTATCTGGATTTATTGAATAGAATCTTACCGCAAATCCTGAATTACCCCATCCACTAAAAGATGTCCCAGTTCTATCAGGAAGCTCTTTAATAAACTCTGACTCTGGAACTCCATCAATCTTGTGTCCAGGCTGTGTATCATATCTGAATGATACAAGCAGATTATCTTCTGAGTCTACTGCTAGGTTAATTGGTTTCCATGGGAAATCAACTAAAAGAGTGAGAGATTTTGTATCTGCCGACCATTTATAAATTCGACGCATACGGTTTTCACTGAAATATACATTCCCTTTACTGTCACTTGTTATTCCTTCTACGAAATCGAACCCTGAAGCCAGCTCAATTGCTTCATCACCAACACTTACACTTTGTCTGTTAGATGGTTCATTTCCGGTTATGATAATTTTCTGTAGTTCCCATGGACGAACATCAATATTTTTATTTATATCGTATATAGTAACGTTGTTTGTGAATTTCGTCTGAGCATAATTATGCACATTTAGCATTTTAATATTTTCGCAATCCCATACTCGTACAGAGCTGTGATAAGGTTCATTTACGCGGATTACACGAAACATGTATAGGTTTGCAAATACTACATTCTTGCAGTTTATCAGTTCTATAGGTTGGCACTCCGTACTTTCAACACTCTCTTCTTCTGTTTGCAGGCAGTAAATTTTCCAGTTTGATATGTTTTTAAAGGTTGCTTCATTTCTAACATGATGCTCTACCGACATTGCATAGATCTTTCCTGGTACAGAGGTATTGCTTACATATACACCATTGGCTGAATATGTACTTGCTGTCCATATATCTTTAAAAGTACCTCCACCCTCATTTACCCATAAACTCCAGTATTGGTTATCCCATGCCATATCTTTCCCTGATTGATATATAGGACTATCAGGAGAACTTACAGTTGGTCTGCCTGAGAAATCTGTCCCTTGAGGTGGTCTTTGAGTAACAACCGGCTTACGCATTGTTCCGTGGCCACCTACAAACTTAACATCATTCACATATGAGTCTGCATTTGCCATCCATTTTAAACCAACTGCCCTATAATTTATTCCACCTGTGTTGATTCCAATTCCATTTAAAATATTTAACCCTCCTTTTGACGATTCTAAAAGAGCAATCGGTCCACCAAAACCACTAAAAGCAGGAGTACTCTCTTTAAGTTTCAATTGTGTTCCCATTGGATGTAAACCAATTAAACAGGTATTATCTCTCATCTTGAGGGTCTCTGAAATTATATAACAACCTTGAGGTACATATATATAATCATAATTATCAATTGCATCCTGAAATACTTTGGTATCATCAATTTCACCATCACCAATAGCCCCTAGATCTCTGATATTCACCCATTTGCTCATTTCAGGCAACCTTGGTATTTCTTTATTAACGACATCTGATACGATATCTATAGGTTCAATATTATACAAAGTCTGGTATTCAGGCTCAGCAACCATTGATGTCATTTGCAGACCGTGGTCGTATTCTTTAATTTTATATTTAGAATGATCAACTTTTGTATATTCACCACTTCTCCTGTAGTATGCTAATAGAGGCACCTTTATACAGTCAACATTACGTAATGATATCTGATTATTACTATTGTTCTCATTGCTAATAATAAATGCAGGTCCGTTTACATTTTCAAATCTGCAATTTTCAAGCATTAACCTATCAGCATAATTTGACTCTATTTCTATTACTGTAGGAACATTTTTCACTTGTAGATTAACAAAAGCTAAGCCTGACTCCTGGCAGTGTAAGGCAGCTTTTCTTTGGCCTTCAAAATATGAATCTACCATCATAACCGGCCATCCTGGAGAAGCTTTTGTCGTGTAAATACCATAATCACCACCATAAAAAGCAAGATTTTCCATTTCGTTACCTATGTCAAATATTCCAGCTTTTCCTTTTCCAATATAGATACTCATATGGCTTACAAAGCTGTGCTGTGCATAATGTGTTCTTAATGCAACTGCGTGAGGGTTTCCGTCCTCAATTCTTATATTAATATTTGACATGGCACTATAGAAAGTACCTGCACCAGCATCTCTTGGTCGTTGATTTTCCTCTACTATACTACCGGTGAACCAAAACATATACTTGGATTTACCTTTATCGTTCGGCACCTCCTCTTGGAAACCCGGGGAGCTTTTGGTTAATATAAACTCTGGCCTGTTTTTACCATAACCAATAACTCGGATTGCGTTGGGAATGTATACAGTATTACTTATTCTATACTTTCCCTCCGGTACAAACAAAATCCCGAAATTTTTCTCGCGTTTCAATTGGTTTATTGCGCTCTGAAGAGCAACCGTCACATCTTCACCATCTTTGAAACCATAATTTTCTGTGGAAAAATAAAAAGCTTCGGGGTCTTCAGGTTTTTGTGTATATACCGAACTTTGATCAACAGGAAAGATATTAAAACTAAAAAGAAATGAAAATATTAGAGAAAAGAGTGTTTTTTTCATTGCACTAACTTATTTATGGGTTTAAGAAGAAGGTGTGAGAAAGGTAGAAAAATGTGTATAATCGCTATATAAATAGCGATTATACACAACTAAATACAATTATATTTTAATTACAACCAAAGGAGAGTAATTATGCCTGATTGTACCATATTTACTTGGCCCCTGGCCACGAGCTCCTATTCTGAAATAGTAGTTCCTTGAATATTTAAAGAAATCCGGATTATCCTTACGGTTAATAGTTAATGTATACTCTTTTGTAGGGTCGATAGGCTGGCCACCACCATTTATAACTGCAGCTCCTTGAATACCACTGTTAATACGATTTCCAACCCATTTATCAGTAAATACAAACAGTCTTATCTGGTTCAGAGTTATATCATCACCTCCAGCCTCAAGTTTACATTTTGCAATAATCTGATCAGTAGTTGCATCATAGGTAATAGATGCATCATTTATGCGGATATATGGTGTTACTTTGAAATCACGTTCGTTTTTTCCTTTCTTGACAGTCCACATTTGATCCCCTTCATAAGGATAAAAGTTAGTATTGATAAACTCAACCCTATAAGTTGCTGCAAATACTCTCTTATTCAGATATTCTCCTGTATTATCAACATACCATGTTTGCCTTGCTTCACTGGCGAATCCTTGCTCATATACTCCAATTGAATTACCATCAATAATATCAGTACCTATCAATGTTTTACCATCCTTTGAATCATAAAAGTAACCATGAACTTCTGCGTTTGGCTCTTCATAGTTGTCTATCTCGCAAGATGTAAAAAAGCATAACAACACAGACAACAGTATTAATTTATTATTCATAATATTCTATTTAAAAATTATTGGGAACCAACTTGTTAATATTTGTATTTGGAATTGACTGATAATAGCTTGAAGGGTTAAATGTCTGACCTCCACCTCTTTCATCATGAATCCAGTTTGCACGAACGAAGATATACTTTGGTTGTTCTTCTCTTAAATCCAAAATTGGAAGTAATGCATGCCTTTTATTGCTATTAGGGAATATAGTATGAAATTCTCTCCATCTAACTAAATCCCACATTCTGTGATTCTCAAATGCAAGCTCAACTCTACGTTCTTTCTTCACATTCTCAAGTGTTAATGCCACATTGTTTGGTAATCCGGCACGGTGACGTATATCATTTAAATATTGCTCTGCTTTTGCTGCATTACCCTGACCACTTTCCACAACAGCTTCCGCATAGTTCAGATAAATCTCAGCCAGTCTGAAATCAATCCATGGTACAGTAGAGCTTCCATTTTCTCTTGATAATGGAGCCGGTCCATCTGTTAAGAATTTTCTGATTGTAAAGCCAGTTGTAGTGTAATTTGTGTTGTCTGAGTTATCCATCCCGAAAAATCCTGTAGCCTGTGCACCTGATTCAGTTCCTAACGACCAGTATGATTTTCCATCTTTTCCAGGGAAATTATCATTTGTATATACATGTATACCACCATTCTGATCAATCAATCCTGCTTGTATCAATATTTCAGTATCTCTAAACTTACTTCCGTTATAAAGTATACTTGCATGGAAACGTGGATCTTTATTCTTAAAGATTTCTATAGGATCTTCATACTTTATAAATGGAAGATTAACATTGAAATTGGTAGGATCTGCAATGTATTGATTTTCTAAACCATCGGTTCTTGTCTTCACAGGAGCACTTTCACCATTACTGTTAAGATCTTCATAAACATCAACAAGGTCAAGCATAATGCTATATCTGGTATCTTTATGGAAGCCTGTGGCTGCCTGGTGAGGAGAATAGAAGTTGTCAAAATTATGGCTTGAACCTTGTGTTTCACCAGCAAATGCTTTACCAAAGATAAATTCAGGAGTTGAAGTAGTCTGGAACAACTGATAATAGTTGGTGGCTGCTTCTTCAGGAGAAGATGGATTTGGCATATATAAAGCGTACTTTCCACTGTTTATTATAGCTTCACTTGCATCAATACATGCTTTATAGTATTTTTCTGCCAATGAGCTGTCCAGTCCAACCAAGTTTTTGGATACTGCTTCCGAAGTAGATGACAGAGGAGCTCTATTCCAATATTTAGCCAATGATGCTGCGTGAAGTGCTACTCTTGATTTCAAGGCCAATGCAGCATATTTGGATGCTCTGTAAACGCCATCCTGAGGATTGAGTTCTTCAGGTAAATATTGAGCTGCTTTATCACATTCTTCCAATACAAAATCCCAAGTCTCTACTTCTGTGCTGCGCGGAACATAAAGTCCAAGACTTTCACCACCATCGTAATATTTATCAAGTGTTTCTGTTATGATAGGAACGCCCCCTTTACGTTTAACAAGTCCAAAATACATATAAGCTCTTGCAAAGTGAGCTTCACTTTTTAGTTTATTGTACTGATCCTCAGAGATAGTTCCATTTTCTTTTACCACCTCTAAATTCTCCATTAACTGATTTATAGATCTAAGTTCACTATATGGCCAGTAATTTGCACCAATATTTGCACCAATACCTGTACCGCTAGATCTGCCTGCATTGTCTGTAAATAGCTCTACTGCTGAAACATCAGCCATACCACCGCCCCAACCGCGGCGATTGAATCCTACATTAAATCTATAATTAAAGTCTTCTATTGGAATATTATAATAAATATTTGCAAGTAGTGTATTCAATCCTGCAGGGTTAGCAAGAAGGTCTTCTCCCGAAACTTTATCTAATGGTTCGATATCATCGAACATACTATCACAAGACATGAGTGTTGATATTATTGAAAATATCATTAATATGTTAAGTAATTTTTTCATGACAAATCATTTAAAAGTTTAAATTAATCCCAAAATTATATGTTCTCATCAAAGGATAAGTTAACCCTGCATTCCAGTCTCCTTCAATCTTTTCAGGGTCGGCGCCTTTTAACAAAGGGTTACATACTGTGAAAAGATTATAGCCTGTAATGAAAACACGACAACTATTAATTCCAAGTTTGCCTAATACATCTTTTTCAAATGTATATCCGATCTCTAAACTTTTCAAACGTGCATAAGTACCAGGTATTATCTGACGAGCCGTATTAACAGCATCTCTCGTATAGCTATTATAAGTATTATAACTTCTCAGAGCTGGCCAATACCCTGATGCCCACTCAGTTTGAGGATTAAATGGATCAGCATCTGGTTGAACAGTATGCCAGCGGTCAAGATATTTTTCATAAGTTGAAGGATAGCGACCATAACCCCATATATCATCCATTTTATATTGAATTGAGTGCCCTGATGCCCCCTGAATCAACATATTCATATCAAAATCCTTATATGTCATTGAATATGTTAAACCAAATTGTAGTGGTGGATTTAAACCTACATTCCAATGATTATAACTGCGGTCATTACCATCAATTACTCCGTCACCGTTTAAATCTTCAATTATCCAAGATCCTGGAAGCATCATACTGTTACCGATAGATGTATTATGTAGTGGCGCATTTTCATAATCAGCTAGAGAAGTATATGAACCTCCTGCTAAAGTGTAGAATGTCCCTGTATGTCTTCCTACATATCGATTTTCATTGCTATTCTGCCAAATACTCATTGAAGTGTTGTAGTTTGAACTTCCTTCAACATGTAAGTTTTGCAAACGGGCGTATGTGTAGTTAAGTCCCACGGTATATGAGAAATCTTTATTTACTTTATTCCTGTGTGATAACCCTAGTTCAATACCAAAATTCCTGTTAGAATTTAAGTTTTCCTGAGAAAATGAAGCACCCAATAAGTCGGTAGGAATAGTTTGCTGACGACTAGCCAGAATACCTGTATTTCTTCTTTCAAATACATCTATGTTTCCTGATAGCTTACCTTGCCATAAATCTATATCAAGACCGATATTCTTTGTAAGTGAAGTCATCCATGTAAGTTTATCAGAAACTAACATATTAGAACTCATACCAGTTGTCACGCTTGATCCGTTAAATGAATACACACCGCTGTTCGAAAAACCTGGTATATATTGAAATGCGGAGCCAGTGTTTGTTCCAGTTTCACCATAAGAGGCTCTAATTTTAAGGTTACTGATAGCTGCAAAATTATCTTTTATAAAGGACTCCTCTGAGATTCTCCAACCTATACTGACTGAAGGGAAAAATGCCCAACGTTTGCCAGGTGCATAACGGTATGTACCATCATATCTACCTATTAATTCAACTAAATACTTGCCTGAGTAGTCATAATTTACTCTTGCCAGATAAGCAGCTTCTGCCTGAAGGTTTCTATTACCGCTATTGGTTGCTGACGAAGCAGAACCCTGATCAAGAATATCTTTAGTAAACAGCTCTTTATAGTCTCTTCCTCCTGATAAGTAGTCTCCTCTTGATTTATTAAACTCCGTTACAAATGTACCATTCAAGTTATGGTTTCCAAATGAGTTAGTATAGTTTAATTGAGCTCTTCCATATACTCTCTGTTGCATCTGCATCTGATTTCTTATGTTATCAGTACCAAATGTTTTAGAAAACTCATCAGTATAATAATCATATAATCCATAAGATTTCTGAAGTGACTGTGCATACCATGTACTATAGTCATATGCACCTGTTATACCTGCCGTAAGTCCTTTTATAGTTGGGAATTTATAAACAAGGTCAACAGTTGTCTGATATCTGCGGTTTTTAAATAAATTATAACCATCAACATCAGGGTCGGTCAAAGCTGCAATGTTTTTACTTTCTGGTGCAAGGTCTGTATAGTGTTGTTCGTTATCAATTGTATGCCAGCCTTTACCTCTTTCATTTACAAGTAATGTTTTATAGTTCCATATAAAGTCTTCTCTTGTTCTTCTCGTATCATCAATTCTCGCAGAAGTTGAAAAGTTCATCTCCAGATCGTCTGTTAAGTTTGCTGTAATTGTTCCTCTAAGATTAAATCTTTTGTAATACTGAATATTACTTGCAAGTAGACCTTCGTCATCATCGTAACCTAAACTGGTAAAGTATCTTATTTTATCAGTACCACCTCTTACTGATACATTATGTGAGTTTGATACTGTATAATCTTTCATAAACAGATCATACCAGTTAAAGTCAGTATATCCTGGCTCATGATTGATATACTTTTGTATAAAATCATCTGAATATGTAATCGGTTGTTTATCGTTTTTATTTATTTCATTTGCAAGTTTATAATATGTAACAGCATCTACAGTTGGTTCAATTGCAGTAGGAACTTTTACTCCAAATAAACCTGAATAAGAAACACTTGATTTCCCGGACTGACCTTTTTTTGTAGTAACTATTATTACCCCATTTGCTGCTCCAAGTCCATAAATAGCTGCAGAAGCATCTTTCAATACTGATATACTTTCAATATCATTACTATTTATCTGCGCCAAATCTGATGTTCCATTTCTAACAATACCATCAATAACAATCATTGGTTCACCATAACCACGAATACTTATTGAGTTATTGAATGTACCAGGCTCACCTGACATCTGACGAATCAGCAAACCGGGAACCTTACCCTGAATATTATTAATAAGGTTTTCTGTTTTAGTAGTAGTGATATCATTTGCTGTGATAGAAGAAATCGATCCTGACAAAGTTTCTTTTTTCTGAGATCCATATCCTACTACAACTACCTCTTCAAGTAATTCTGTGTCTTCCCTTAGTACAACATCTAAAATAGTTTGGTTATTAATAGTAAAAACCTGATCTACATACCCTATGTATGAAAATCTTAATTGTGAACCTCTTGAAACCTCTAATGAATATCTTCCCTCAATGTCCGTTACAGTTCCTATAGATGTACCTGTCACTAAAATATTTGCTCCAATAATAGGTTCACCGCTATTATCTGTTACTACTCCTCTTATCTGTTGACGTTGAGGTTGATTTTGCAGCGTTTTAACTGAAGTTTTAGTTACTTCTTCTGCTTTTCGGTATAAGATATAGATTTTTCCTTCTGAGATCTCATATCCCAAGTTCCTAGGTGTTAACAACTGGTCTAGTACATTAGTCAATTCTTCCTGATTGGCTCGGATAGTTACTGCATCATCTAAATTAACCACTTCTTTACTATAAGCCAATGAATAACCTGTCTGCATCGAAATACTTTCGAGCACTTTACTTAGATTTTCGCCATTCATATTCAAACTTACTTTTTGCGCTGAACTAATTGTCAGGCTTAGGCACAAAAAGGAAATAAGAAAAATGATCTTTTTTTCAAAATAAATTCTTCTCATGGGTTGTATGTATTACATATTAAAAAAATATAAAAGAACAATTAAACACTGATATTGATTTAACAAAAATAAAATCATATTATGATTCTTCTTTAATATGGACACATGACATCATATAAAGTATTAGCAACAATTAATTTTTAACAATTTAATCATATTTTTCAGTATATCAACTTAGAAACGCTTAATATTTATTTTACGCTCCTTCACTATGATCTCAAAATCATCAAGCTTAGTTACCTTTCCTGCCTCAATTTGGAATATCTGCTGAGGATTAACAGAATCTGTATGTTCTGGAAGACTATTTTTACTAAGTTGAATAGTATAAACACCATTTGGCAGGAATGTAAGAATATTACCGTTACTATCAGAGACAACTGTACGATTGATACTATTGTCACTGTTGGAGATAGTAAACCTCAAACCTTCAAGTTTTTGAGAAGTGCTCATACTAAACTCCCCTTTCAGATATTTCACCGAACCCTGCAATGTTCCACTCTGTTTTAATGGAATATTGACTTTCGTTTTGAATTTATTTATTTCTATATTTTTCTCTTCAAAAGTCCAGCTTTTATCACTATATGATTTTAAATTAACCTCACCAAATGGCACATTTGAATAACGAATACGTCCAAGTTTATCAGTGATAAAAACTTTCTTGTTCAGGCTTATTAAATAATCATTTGCAGGTTCATCTCCATCATCATATTTATTATTTGCATTACGATCATAGTATACCTGCGCAATCAATCTGCTTTTTTTACCTGAATTTTGTTGGAAGCTCCTGAATGTATAGGTCACACCTGCCTGTATATTATATGTATTCACCTTGCTAACAAACTCATACCTATACCAGTAACTATTCATAAAAATGGCAAAATTATCCTTTGCCATCCAGTTTACACTCATATTTACAGATGGAACATTCCCCTGGTAATTATCACGTGTAAAATTTATGCCGGACGAGAATATTAATTTCTTTGATATTTCCTTATTTGCCGAAATTGAGGATGAGAACCTGTAAAAGTCTTTATTCTGGCGAGATGACAGGAGATGCTCATATAAATAGTATGCTCCTCTCTGATATGAAATATTCATATTCAACCAGTCATAAGAGTAATTTAAAGTTGATTTTGCCTGATTTCTGATGTTTTCACTCAAAGGATCTTTAAATACTCCAGCTTCAAATGTACCGAGAATGGAGTGTTTTGTTTTTGAACCTTGCCATCTCAATTGCAAACCCAGTCTGTTTGAACTCATACCTAAGGGTCGCAAAGAATCATCATTATCAATACTTTGTGAGTAACTCGTAGAGCTCTCACCCTGTAATCTATAGTATAAAGAACCGGATAGCTTTTTCAAACTGGGCAAAGACAAAAAGATATTTGCATTACTATATTCTGAGCTATAATTGTAGTTATTAGCATATGATTTGGGCTCTGTTTTATTATAACCAATGTTTCCGCTGAGGTTTATATCATTTATAATTTTTAGACCAAAACCCTGGTTAAAGTTAACCGTTCCCTTTCTGCTACCCGGAAAATATGGGTCACTATAATATGCCGATCCATTTAATGTCACTAAGTCAGAAATAGCTCCTCTGTATTTAATTTCTGCAGCACCTGTAAACTTAGGGGTTTCAGTTATTTCATATAAACCCATTGCGCCATGTGCCGACATATCAATGTTCCATTTCTCCCCAATATCTGATCTCCACTTCAGACTGCTTACGTGAAAGTTGGCACTCTCATATATGTTACTCTGATATAGGTAGGATAACTGTACACCATTGCTATGGCTATTTGCACCCAGCTCAGCCTTAGCATAGAAAGAATAATAATCACTGAACCAGGTGCGATCGCTAAAAAGATTATAGTTCTGATCAATTGCCCCTACTGTAAATGACACACCATCGTTACCATCAGAAAACTTCATCTTAGCACCTCTTCCATACATTGGTAGTTCCATATATTCGCTCACATTGCCAACAATAAATTCATTATCATTTAATTTATAAGTGAGGGAAGTACCGGTTGAAACAGGAACATCCGATGAGCCATATTTATATAGATTACCTTTCAAGTGAATATAGCCTGCTGGAAGGTTAAACATTTTTCCACCCTGCAATTGAAGCATACTTGAATATCTATTATATTGACTGTAACTCAAAGATAAAGAATTATCAGAAGCCCCTCTTGAGAGCATTATATCCTGAATAGCATTAATATCTCCAAAACTCTTATTAGAACTTACATTCTGTACAATTAAATTTCTGCTGCCAAAGAGTTTCTTATCTCTCCCTTTCATCGCAGAAATGTAAACTGGGAACTGAGGTTTAATAAGGAGGTTGCTGCTTACAATAAAACTGAATGTTTGTGTCTTTCTACTCATTGGTTCTACTCTTAACTTCAACTCTGTAAACTGGGGTATTCCGCGTATTTCAGGTATGTTAAATACCAAAGTCACCTCTTCAGTTAAATTACCCATGTTGTTAACTGTCACATTAATTCTCACTGAGTCTTCAGGATTTATAACCATTAATGGTGTATCATCTGTTATTAGGTTTATATTCTCACGAACTTCAACCTTATAATTCATCTCCTTAACTAAAACTGAATTATCCTCCTCATTATATAGAGTATATCTAAGAGGTTTTATCCCTGCACTTAAATTCTTGCTAATAACTAATCTGAACGCAAAAAAGCTACTATCACCTGGTAATAAGTTAACCTCACGATCATTTTTTGAAAGAGTATTTATTTCTGATTCTGAATCAAATTTGAGAGTACCTTTAAATTCAAGTTCTGATCTGTTTTTTATTTTAATAATATGACTAATTATATGTTCATTTATATATGATTCACCCACTTCCATAATAATTTGATCATTATTGGCAGTCTGTGCTTGTACTATACTCAGGGTACAAAGCTGGGTCAATATAAACGCTACTATTAAAGGCATCATTCTGTTGCCTCTCATTTCTTATAAAGGTGAAATCTCATACATTAACTGCGTACTATAGTTTTTTGAAGGAACATTATATAGCCGCGTATCATTTGAACTTGTTGAATATGTCACATTATAATTAACTGACAACCCATTAGTGGATTGACTCTGCAATACAACTTTTTTATTTGTCGACAATTCCGTAAGTCCGCTATCACCATCTCTGCCTGACAATTTCAATTTAACTATTTCGAGTGGCAGAGTTTCTCCGGTTTCTGAAGTAAAATTAGCATCAACAGAACGAACAGAGATCTCATAATCTGTTGTTGCAGAAACAGTTAATCCATTTAGGAATGTAACACTTTTACCATTTACATAATCTGAAATCGAATTATATTCGATACTTGCATTAGTTGCTTCACTAGAAAAACTGATTGAATATTCCTCCTCGACAGGAGGTGTACCAGGTAGATTGTGAATCTGAACTCTAAATGGGCAACTATAAGTGCCAATTACAACATCATCCTGATTGTGTAATCTGAAAAGCATTTCACCATCAAAAGTGCTGTTCTTCATGTTTGACAAATAGCTGCCACCCTCCAAAATAAAGTTCAATAATATTTGCAAATTATAATAGCCGCCATATTGACTTGAATAGTAGAGCTCTGTTAAAGATGAAGGCACCAGATACACTTTGGTGTAATCCTGGATTCTTACAGGAATCACAGGCTGAACAATATTTTCTACAGATTGTATCTTCCTTGGATTATTGCCTGATTCATTGACACTTGAAAGTTCTAATTTAATTTTGTCTGTTAATCTCTTATTTTTATTTTGCTCAAAAGGAATGACCACCTCGACTGAAACCTTCCAGTTTGGCTCATACAGATCGGTCCCAGTATATTGAATATTCAGAGTTATTGCACCACTCATATCTGCTCCACTATATGAATATACACCTAAATAACCTTGACTCCAGCCGTCGAATGTTAGTTGTCCATAAGAAAATGAAGCAATGATTAATAATAATGATATGCCAAACAGACGTTTATTCATAACTAAATTGAAGCTCCGCTGCTTCCAGAGCTACCTCATCACCATAATCGATAATTATAGTTGCAATATATTCCCCACTAGCCAAATCTTTCCCAAAAGGTAAGAACATAGTTCTTTTATCCCCTGGAAGGGTGTAAAAAACTGATTCATCAAGTACAATCTCATCACCTGTATTCTGATTAAAAAGAGTTGTATTCACAGTTCCATTTGCCCATATATTCCCTGAATTATTAAAACTCAGCCTTAATCTGTCATTTTCACTATCTAATGAAAGCTCAACAATCTCAATCAATTTTTTAGTTGCACTTGCATCATTATGATACACTTTAATACCTTGTCTGACATTCACCTTTATTGCGGCACCGTCAGCATCCACTCCATCTACTGCATTCATCTGAGTTACATATACCATTGCAGTGTTTACAGAGCTTTTATAGCCTTCGGTTTCTTCAGGCACGCTCATTCTTAATTCAATCTCACGGTTTTCACCTGGATTTAATGTAAAATAGGTACCTTCATCAATACTCAGCCAGGAAGCACATGAGAAATTCAATGAGTCAGGAGGGAACATCATGTTATTCCCCAGTTCATCATATTTCCAGTCGCCAAACGTAATGGAAAGACTCATAATATGCTCTTTGCTGATGTTGTTTACCAATACCTTCTGTGTACCTGTTTCCCCGGGATTTAAATCATAGTAGAGTCTCGGAGGTGAAACAGATATTCCAATCTGAGAAAAAAGTGAATAAGTTGCAACTAGAAGCAAACATATAATCGACATGCACTTAAATACAACATCAGGTAATTTCTCTAACCTCATTTCATTAATTAAATTTTTGGACTAAGCAAAAAAAAGGGATGAGTTAAATAAATTTTCCTCCTCCCTTTCTTTACTCATATACTTATATCTCTTAGTTAGCAATAATTGTGTACGTTACCTCGGTTGTAAAAATATTATTGGCATCTTTATCATAAAGATTCAGATATTTGTCTTCTTCACTAAGTGCATTATTATATGTTACACTATATTTCAGATCTCTACCACCTATTTTAGATGCAATTAAAGTCTGTTCGCTTCCTAAAGCTACAGCTTCTCTTTCTTCCATTTCTAGTCTGTTTCCTGTACCTGGAGTTGCTAGAACAGTTATATCTGATGCCAAAATCTCTTTCCCTTTATCGTTAGTCAATTTATCTGCTGAATTAACCTTTACCTCGAACCCACCAGTACTGAATATCTGCAGATGGTCAAGTTTGTTTACAAAAAGACCGTTCTGATAATCATCAATTTCAGAATAAACTATATCCACTGTTTTCTGATCAGGATTAACTTGAATTGTCTGAATAGGATTTAATTTAATGTTAAGGGTGACATTATCAGTGTTATTTGTGGTTTCTGCAAATACACTGTTTACATTTAGAATGCCTGATAAAATAATTAGAGCTGTAATTAAAAAGCTTTTTGTTTTCATTTGTGATTAATTTTATATAATTGTAAAGTACATAGTTTATTTTTTAGACATTTTATTGCAAATCTCAGACTCATTAAATTATCACATTAATTCTGCAATTGAATCAATTTAAGAATTTGGTGCTAATTTTGGGTTCTGATCTGTTTGTTTCAGTCGATAGTATTACAGAAATTTTTCTCTAATCCTAAAACGTTGCAAAATTAGGACAATTCCTGTTGTTTACAAATAAAAGACATTATTTTTATGATTTTTAACTAAGCGTAAAATTAGTCAATTCACCCAAGATATAACAACCTGTCACTCTGCGACATACGATACATTTTGTCTACTTTCTAAGTTCAATCGTTTTTTGTAACTGATTGAAACATTTCATTTTGTCTTTTTATTAAAACTAAAGACTGGTATGATTAATAGTCTCTCTTTTACTTTGCAGCTATAGTATAGGTTATTTGTGTTGAATAAGTATTAGTCCCACCATTTTTATAGAGATTGATATACTTATCTTCGCCCCCAGATTCATTATTGTATGTGATATCATACATCAAATCTCTTCCACCTGAGTCGGAATTAATTAGTGTTTCTGGTCCTCCAAGTACAACAGGCCCTGCTACGGAGTTCTCAACTTTATTATTGGTTCCATTTTCTGCCAATATTTTTATATCTGACGATTTTATGTTAGAACCATCTCCATTACTTAAGTCACCATCTGATTTTACTTTAACTTCAAAACCTCCGGTACTAAATATCTTTAGGTGATCTTTTATCGTTTTAAACACACCTTCTTCATAATTATCAATGGTATTATAAACAAGATCTACATCTTGCTGAGTATTAACTATAATTGTCTGTATAGGGTTCAGAACAATATTAAGTTTAACTGTTGCGGATTTAGGCTCTTCTGCTTTTATTTCAATTATATTCAAAAAAGAAGAGACAATAACAAGTAGTAACACGAAATTTTTTTTTGTTTTCATTTGAAGTTTATATTTGAAATTCTAAAACTATTCCTCAGATTTATACTGTTATATATTTGCGTCTTCTTGTTATAGATCTCAGACCATACTGTAAATCACAGTTCTCCGATCATCTAGTCCCCACAACTAAATGTTAATTTGGCGCATTTATTATTTAACTATGAGAGTTAATTAATTAATATATTTTATCTTTATAAATAAGTCGCGACAAAAGTAATACATAATTTTATTATTGCAAATTAAAGACATATTTTTATCTTTTTTTAACTAAGAGTGATTTTTAATAGACCTTGTACTCTCTTATATATCTGTTATATTGCGCTTTACACCTTTCCGGTTATCATTAATTAATTATTGCAACAAGGACAATATGTATAAATTATAAAATAATTTTTGATGTTACCTAAACAATTACAGTAATTATTATTGTTTAAATAAAACATTTTTTAAATAATGGGAAGTATTTAGATTTGTTTTAAATATTAGAATTAGGCCAATTACTCAAAGGTTAATACATCTATCACTTAGAGGTTATTGTATATGTTACCTCTATAGTATAAATCTCCTCTTCTTTACCTGGTTTCTTGTTTATATATCTATCGGAAGAGCCGGCAGAATTATCGTAGGTAACACTATATTTAAGGTCTCTGCCTCCAGTACTTGAAGTAATTAAAGACTCAGGTTTAGTAGATAAAATAACATTACCAAATATATTATCAAGGTTGTTTTCAGAACCATTAAAAGCATTTATCGACACATCTCCGGCAGGAATGCCTTCCGTATTGGATGAACTTGAGAATTTGTCATCATTTGAGGCAACATTAACCTGAAAACCTCCACTGCTGGTAACTGAAAGATGATCGTCAATAGTTGCAGTAACCCCGTTTTCGTAATCTTCTTCTGTAATATAATTTAAGTCTACACTTCTTTGTGAGGAGTTAACAGTAATTGTTTGCACAGGGTGGAGTATGATGTTTAGCTTAACAACATCTGAGTTAGATTGGGCATTTACATTTTCAAAATAGAATGTCATGCTCAAAACAAATAATATTATTAAAATAATATTTCTCAATGCAATACAATTAATTAACTAATTTCTTTCAATAACTGATTGCAAGTTAATTTAATATTTTAAATATACAAAATATAGCCCTATTATATAGAATATATTGAACTATTATAAATATTGTCTTTGATGAGTTAAACTATTCAATACAATGAAATAGTTATTCATTTAGCGAAACAAAAATTTTATTTTCAATTTTTTCAAATCTTACAGGTGCAATTTTTTGTAATTCAAATAATACTGAATCAATATCTTTATTTTTTGTCGTAATAGTATAACTATAATTTAAAGCTTCTGGTGATTTTAAATTAAACTGCACATCATATTTTCTTTCCAAAACTTTCAACGCTTCAATAAGAGGAGTATCGTGAAAATATAATATGCTATTCTTCCAAAGTGAAACATTTGATGGATTTGATAAATTAATCAAAACGGCGTTCCCTGTATTCTTGGTGTATTCTATCTTTTGTCCTGGAGACATATAATAACTATGACCATTTACATGAAATGAAGTTTTTCCCTCTTCTAATACTACTTGAATTGTTTCATTTTCACTATAAGCATTTACATTAAATGATGTCCCTGCAACTCTTACAAAGGTCTTTTGTGCATTTACAATAAAAGGTCTTTTACTGTTTGGGGCAACATTAAAATAAGCCTCTCCATCTAAGTAGACCTCTCTGGTTCTAAACCCGAAACGTTGAGGATAGCGGATTCTTGTATCTGAATTAAGAAATACCTCTGTTCCATCCTGAAAAAACAATCTTCCACTTTCACCTTTTGGTATATACAGATCAACATATTCTGTAGCCTGAAAGAGTGTAGTTCGGGAACTAATATAATATCCTAGTCCTAATAATAGCATCATTGGCAGAAATATCGCTGCTGTGGTGAAAAAAAACCTTCTTAATCTTTTATTACGTATATTTTTTTCTATTCTGTTAAATAGAATCTCTGATTGCAAAGGAGTAAAGGATTTACCTGTGTCAGCATCATATTCCATAATATATGCATCTCTATCAATTAAATCGGATAAGTGGTGCTGACCCTCAATAGTTTGAGAGAACCACTCCACAATTTCACGAGCCTCATTTCTGGATGAGGTCTCATTTAGTACTCTGTATATTATTTTACTGCTAATAGGCATCTATACTACTTCTTACTTATTATTGACACATTAATTACAAAAAGATATTAGTTCGTTTAGAACTTTTATTACATTATTTTACTCTGTTTGAAATATGATCTTATTATTTTCAACGATTCCTGATAGTGTGCTTTAACGGTATGCACAGAAATCCCCATCTTAGCAGCTATTTGCTGATTGCTGTCATTTGATTTCAGCTTTCTCATACATACTTCCTTTTTTTGAGGCGGTAACATATCCACTACTTTATATAGAATATCTCTCATCTGTTTATCTTCAATATCTTTGATTATATCATCCTGTACCGGAATTTCAACCTGTGCATTTTCATAATTAAATGAAACCTTATCTTTTTGATCCCTGAAAATATTAAGAATATAATTCTTTGTCATTGTAAATAGATAGTTCTTTAGATTTATCTCAATTTGTATACCAGTTGTATGCTCCCACAGTTTTACAAAAACATGCTGAACCACATCCTCAGCCATCTGTGTGTTCTTAAGATATTTAAGTGATATAGCAAAGAGATATCGGTGATATTTATCATATATCATCGCAAAAGCTTTCTTATCCCTCTTCTTTAATAGAATGAAAAGGGCATGATCTTCATTCCTTGCATATTCAGGAAATTTATCTTCCATGATACTATTGTCAATTAACAAAATAGATAAACTACTTCAAAACATCTTGATAATTCTTTCCAGTCCTTTAACCAACATATCAACCTCTTCTTTAGTATTATAGAAGGCAAATGAAGCTCTGACGGTTCCCTCAACACCCATTATTTTCATTAACGGTTCGGCGCAGTGGTGACCTGTTCTTACAGCTATACCCATTTTGTCAAGAAGAGTTCCAATATCATAAGGATGTATTTTATTAAATACAAATGATATCACGCTACTTTTATGCTGTGCTGTTCCAATAATTTTAATCCCCGGAAGATTGAGCATTTTTTCAGTAGCATATCTTAAAAGATCAGATTCATATTCAGCTATGTTATCCAGTCCAATAGATGACACATAGTCAAGTGCAGTGGCCAATGCCGCTGTGCCCACAAAATCTGGTGTTCCTGCCTCAAATTTAAAAGGCAGCTTATTGAATGTGGTTTTCTCAAAAGAAACACTCTCTATCATCTCACCACCACCCTGGTAAGGAGGTAGTGCATTTAACCACTCTTCTTTTCCGTAAAGTACACCAACGCCGGTTGGTCCGTAAATCTTATGAGAAGAGAAAACCAAGAAGTCACAATCTATTTTCTGAACATCTACTTTTGCATGCTGAACACTTTGTGCAGCATCAATAAGTACAGGAATATTATGACTGTGAGCAATCCTTATAATTTCATCAATTGGATTAATAGTACCAAGTACATTTGAAATATGGGTCGCGGCGATAAGTTTTGTTCGGGGAGATATCAGCTTCTCAAATTCCTCCATTATCAATTCTCCATCCTTATTAATGGGAATTACCTTTATCTTGAGTCCTCTTATATCAGCCTGAATTTGCCATGGAACGATATTGGAGTGGTGCTCCATAGCAGTTATTAATATTTCATCTCCTTCTTTGCAAAATGATCTGCAAAAAGAGGATGCAACCAAGTTTATCGACTCAGTTGCTCCTCTTGTAAAAACAATTTCTTCTGGAATATTGGCATTAATAAAACGCTGAACCGTCTTTCTGGCAGCCTCATGCTTATCAGTTGCAGCCTGACTAAGATAATGCACACCTCTGTGAACATTTGAGTTCACTGTAGAGTACATTTCTGTAATCTTATCCATCACACACTGCGGCTTTTGGGTAGTTGCTGCATTATCCAGGTACACAAGAGGTTTACCATAAACCTCTCGTGCAAGTATTGGAAAATCAGTTCTTATTTTATTAATGTCAATCATTATATTTCTTTTTATTTACAAACGTTACAGTTGCCACATCTCATCAGTTCGCCTCTGAATCTCTTATTTATGAGAGATATCAGTCTCTCCTGTAATGAAGGTATGCGAACAAGATCAACAACATCACGCGTAAAAGCTACCAGGAGCAGCAGTCTCGCTTCCTCTTTATCAATACCACGCGAACGCATATAAAAGAGCGAATCTTCATCCAGATGCCCTGTCGTAAGTCCATGAGAACATTTAACGTCATCTGCATAGATCTCAAGCTGAGGCTTTGCAAACATCTGAGCTGTTTCTGAATTCAACAGATTCCGGCTAGTCTGATAAGCAAGTGTTTTCTGAGCATCTTTCTCTACGAGAATCTTCCCGCAGAATACTCCTGTTGCTTTATCATTTAATATAGTTTTAAACAGTTCGTCGCTCATACAATTTGGCTTTGAGTGATCAAGAAAAGCGAAATTATCAATATGCTGCTCTTTATCACAAATAGCCAACCCTCCTGCATGAGCTTCGGCATGCTCACCAAGTAGTCTATAACGGAAATTATTCCTGGTATAGCCATTATGAAGAGTAATGCTGCTTGTTACAACCTTTGAGTTATCTTTCTGCTCACTGAACAGATTGTTTAATCGAGTTACTTTTTCGGAGTTTTCTTCAAGCTCATAAACATCCACCTGAGCACTCTCATCTGCAAAAACTTCTGTCACCTGTGTAACAACAAAACTTACTTCATCAACAGTGTGATCACAGACAAGGAGTTTTACATGAGCATTTTCTTCTGCAATAATCAGTAAGCGACGATTGACATTCAGATCAACCCCGCCACGAAGAATATTGATCAGCTGAAGCGGCTTTTCTACTTCAATATTCTTTGGAACGTAAATAACAAAGCCATCCTGAACAAACATTGTATTATATGCTACAATGCCATTGTCTGTACTATCCGCTATTTTTGCATAATATTTCTCAAACACCTCGGGATGTTCTTCTGAAAACTGCCTCAAGCTGCCAGCGAAAACACCTTCGGGTAATCCCTCACCCTGTTCCACCTCATTATAAAACCTGTCGTTTATAAGAAAATATGTATGTGTGTTCAGGTTTGGGACATCGCATTTAAATGCCTCATAGGGATTAACGGGAATGGGGATATTCCTTAGATTCAGTCCCAGATCAGCATCGAAAACACGTACTATATTTGAATGTTTATAATCTTCCTGTTTTGAAGTTGGAAAGCCTATCTGTTTGAATGTTTCAAAAGCAGCATCACGATGCACATTCATTCCATTTGAAGAATTTGCATCCAGATCACCTCTGTATTTCTCAAACAGATCAATATATTGTTGTTCTATCATCTTTTTACTCGTTTACGGATTAATCAGCCATTCGTAGCCTTTCTTTTCCAGCTCCTCTGCTAGATCCGGGCCACCTGACTTAATAATTTTTCCATCAAAAAGCACATGTACAAAGTCAGGCTTGATATACTCAAGCAGACGCTGGTAGTGTGTAATTAGGATAGTTGCATTTTCCTTTGTCTGCAATTTATTTACTCCTGCAGCCACAACCCTGAGAGCATCAATATCCAGTCCTGAGTCTGTTTCATCTAATATAGATAAAAGAGGATTGATCATTGCCATTTGGAAAATTTCATTCTTTTTCTTTTCCCCACCTGAAAAGCCCTCATTTACCGAGCGACTTACCAGTTGACTATCCATTCCCAGAAGCTCCCTTTTATCACGCATCAACTTTAGAAAGTCAGTTGCAGATATAGGTTCTTCACCCCTATATTTTCGCTGCTCATTTATTGATGCTCTCATAAAATTCACCATGCTCACTCCGGGAATTTCTACTGGGTACTGGAAACTTAAAAACAGACCTTCCCTTGCTCTGTCTTCAGGTTCCATTTCCAATAAATCTTTATCATTAAATAGAATACTGCCACGAGTAACTTCAAACTTTGGATGACCTGCCAGAACAGAAGCCAGGGTACTTTTACCCGACCCGTTAGGTCCCATTACAGCATGAATCTCTCCGGGATTTACTTCCAGATTAATACCTTTTAGTATCTCCTTATTTTCAACTATTGCATGCAGGTTCTTTATCTTTAACATACTTTTATTATGATATATATTAATATTTATGGGTTAAACTCAACCCTTTTTATCTTCAGAAATTTTATCTTCTGCTTCTTTTATTTTTTTGAAAAGATCTGAGGCAAATACAAAATCGTTCAGCTTTTCATTATCAGCATCCATAACCTCAGATTTTGTACCTTCCCACTCTTTTACACCTTCGTTTATAAAAACTACTTTATCTCCTATATTTATAACTGAGTTCATATCATGTGACACTACAATAGTTGTCATCATGAAATCCTTTGTAATATCTTCTATAAGTTCATCTATCAGCTGCGATGTTTTTGGATCGAGACCTGAATTAGGTTCATCACAAAACAGGTATTTGGGATTAAGTGAAATTGCTCGTGCAATTGCTGCCCTTTTCATCATACCTCCACTTATTTCTGAAGGATAAAGATTTGCAGCATCCGAAAGACCTACCCTTTCAAGGCAGAATTCCGCACGTTTCCTTCGTTCCCTGCTGTTCTTCCTTGAAAACATATCAAGAGGAAACATCACATTCTCCAGGACTGTTCTCGAATCAAAAAGCGCTGAACCTTGGAAAAGCATCCCAATATCTCTTCGCAAACGTCTTAACTCCTTGGTCTTAAACGCTAAGAAGTTATGACCGTCATACATTATTTCTCCAGAAGTTGGTGTTAATAGTCCGACAATGCATTTCATCAAGACAGTCTTTCCTGAGCCACTTTTTCCGATAATCATATTAACAAGGCCTTTATCAAACCTTGCATTAATGTCATTTAAAACATTATCGCCCTCAAACTCCATATTCAGATGTCTTACCTCTATCATCTACTTTGCTTTTTATCCCATTGCCAGTTGAGTGAACACCAGGTCGGTCACAAGAATAAGAATACTATTTATCACTACAGAGTCAGTACTTGCCTTACCAACATCCAATGCTCCACCTTTTACGGTATAACCGAAAAAGCCTGCTACAGATGCAATAATAAAGCCAAACAGCATCGATTTAGTGATAGAGTACCAGACAAATGACTCTCTGAAAAATGCCTGGATTCCATATATATATGTTTCCACAGATGGAGTTCCTAATACAAGACAAATGACATAACCACCAAACAATCCCATGAACATACTGAAAATAACCAGTACCGGCATAAAAGCGACGAAAGCTGCCACTTTTGGCAATATAAGATAGTTGGCCGAATTAACCCCCATTATATCTAGAACATCAACCTGCCCGGTTATTCTCATTGTGCCGATCTCTGAAGCCACATTTGAGCCCACTTTACCTGAGAGTATCAAACACATTATTGTTGAAGAAAACTCCAGTAAAATAATTTCGCGCGAAACTACACCTACAGTAAAACGTGGCAGCATTGGCGAATCCACATTCAGAGCTATCTGCATAACAATTACAGCTCCTATGAAAAAGGAAATGATAACTACTATCCAGATTGAATTCACCCCTAACTGATACACTCCCTTTATGAACTCTTTCATAAATTCACGCATCCTGTCGGGAACAGATAATACTCTCCTCATCAGTAATGCATATAACCCGACATTTTCTATTGAACCGATGAAACTCATGTGGTTTATTCTCTCTGATATAAAGTACAAAGATAGAAAATTTTATAAATCTTTCAGCAAGACATCTTTATCGCTTTCATATATATACATGCGATTGTCAACCAATGCCTTCCAATGTTCACTATATACTCCCTGTGTATCTATCATAAAATCCTCTGAACCCTTTTTATCTAACCTGGACATAAGATAATTAACAGATATATTATGAATATCAACAGCAGGCTGGAAAGCCATTACTCTTTCATCAGCTTTAGAAGGTGTTGCCGAGATTATATTTATCTCCAACAAATTGTCGAGAATAATGTTCGTTAACCTCGAAGGAACCTTACACTTTTCGGAAAGTTCATCAGCTGTAAGAGGTGTTTTTTCGTTAGCAAAACGTTTTACAATCTCTGAGGCGATAATAAGAGTGAAAAAGTCCTTATATCTTCTGCTTACTCTTCGCGTTTCCTTTTCAAAGGAGAATTTTCTAACATTTTGTGCAGCATAGGATATCTCTGCCCCTATTAGTGTTAGGAACCATGAAAACTGAATAAACAGCAGCATAAGAGGTATTGCTGCGAATGTACCGTAAATAGCATTGTATCGGGTAATCCAAAGTTGCCCGCTCAAAAACATAAGCTGGAATACCTGAAATGCAACACCGGCAAGTACACCTGCAATAAGTGCATTACCAAATTTCACCTTGGTATTTGGCAAAAACTTGTACAGTACAGTAAACAAAAGTATGATAACTATATAGGGTACAATATCCAGCAGACGTGGTATAAACGGGTAGAGAATATATATTATTTTAAGTGTCTGATTTTGAGGATAACTTAAAATATTCAGAGCATTAACCAAAATAAAAAACAGAGGCATAAGAAGAACCATTGCAGTATAATCGGTAACTTTCCTTGCAACACTTCTCCCTTTTCGGACCTGCCATATCTGATTAAAAATATTTTCTATCTCATTAAAAAGCAGAAGTATTGTATAAAGCAGTAACAGAATACCGATTCCTGCAAAAATACCACCTCCCTTGGCCTCTTCAAGTGAATTGTCGATCAGCTGAAACAACAGGTTTATAAACTCCCTGGTTCTTCCTTCAGCTGTGGTCTCTTCACTGAAAAATACAGGTTGATCAGTTGTCAGAACACCGGTGGAAGCATCATCTAACACAGAAGTTTCACCAGAGAATAAAGATATTGTGTCTGTAGTTGCAGATGGAACTGAATAAGCTATCTCTGTATTTGGAGAGTTTCCCAGTAAAAGGTTGAAGATGCTGCTCTCAACTATATTTTCGATCCCAAATCCCCTTGCAATAGCAAATAGGACAGCTAATAAAGGTACAATCGAAAGAAGTGTGCGGTAAGTAAGAGAACGAGCACTTGCAGGAATATTCAGCTCCTTGATATTTCTTACGGTGAGTATGATTGTCTTAGTTGCATTATACAGTATATTCTTACTGTTAGACAAAGTATCCGGGTTAGATCGCCAGATACCATAAGTCAGAAAATGCACAAACTCTCTGAACTTGGCTTCCACTTTTTCTATTCTGCCAGGTTCATCAATCTCATTCCGGTATTTTTTCTTCCCGAATTTAATCATTTCTTGCTATGATAAAAAAAAGCAGCCGGTCTATAAGCCGGGTTCTGTGTCCCATAAGGGATGTTTGTCATTTATCTAAGCGGCCTACCCCTCGGCATCGGGCGAGCAACCCTAATTATCCGATATACATGGCCTTGCAACCCATAATGCGTACGGCATACCATGTTGCCATGGTACCCGGTGAGCTTTTACCTCACCTTTTCACCCTTACCTTGTAAACAAGGCGGTTATTTTCTGTTACGCTAATCTGCCCTCACGAACAGCTTCCCGTTAGGAAATATGGTGCTCTGCGTTGCCCGGACTTTCCTCCCCGGTTTACGGGGCGACAAACCGACCTGCTGCAAATACAAAAGTAATAATAAGTAACGACTTAACATCGCTACATCTTTAATAAAAACAGTTAACTTTGTGAATATAGAGTAATGCCACTAAGGAAAAATTTTTTATTGAAGAATGATATGTATCAGTTAATTATAAAAATATAGTAGTATGAAAAAAATTAGCCTGCTCATTATTTTGCTCTCTTTCCTTACAATGTATGTTAAAGCGGAACCGACCGAAAGCTCAGCAATGGATCTCCCTGTCAGAGGATTGGCAATTGCAGCACCGGACGTCAACAATCTGGATTTATTTCTGAAATTCATCGAAGAGGAATTGGCTCCTGCACACTTCAACTTACTAATCCTTAGAGTTGACTGGAACTATGCCTATGAAAGTCACCCTGAACTAAGAGACCCAAATCCACTAACCAACGAGGATGTAAAAAAAATTGTAGATGTATGTAAAAGTAACGGTATTAAAGTAGCTCCACAGGTGAATCTTCTGGGCCATCAGTCATGGGCAAATACCACTAATGCTTTGCTTCGTGAGTATCCAGAATTCGACGAGACACCTCATATTAAAACTGAAGATTATACAGGTTGGCCAAATCCTGATGGACTCTACTGTAAAAGCTACTGCCCACTTCACCCGGAGGTTCACGATGTAGTATTTGCAGTAGTTGATGAGATTCTGGATGCATTTGAAACTGATATGTATCATGCAGGAATGGATGAGGTGTTTTATATTGGCGAGGATAACTGTCCACGTTGCAGCGGAAGAGATAAAGCAGAGCTTTTTGCAGGAGAGGTTACTAAAATCAGAAACCATCTTGCACTTAAAAACCGAAGGTTGATGATATGGGGTGATAGATTAATTGATGGAAAAACAACTGGCATTGGTTTATGGGAGGCAAGTATGAATAATACACATCGTGCAATTGACATGATTCCAAAAGATGTTTTTATATGCGATTGGCATTATGAACGTGCTGAGCCAACTGCAGTTATGTTTGCAATGAAGGGTTTTGATGTTGCAAGCTGTCCCTGGAGAAAACCTGATATAGCTTTATCACAGCTATCAGATATGATTAAACTGAGAGAAAATTCTAGTCCCGGAATGGCGGATAGGTTTAAGGGTATTATTGCAACTGTATGGACCGGAGCTGGCCAGTTCCTAAAAAACTATTACGATCCAAGTTCGATAAAAGAAGAATTATCTGAAGTTAACACAGTTAAAAGTTTAATAAGTGAGTACAGTAAAAATCCGCAGGTGAATTAATTAAATAAATTACAGTAAATGTTGTCATAATTTGTATTTTTGCATTAATGACACCTTCATTCAGGATATTTTTAAAAAAACTCACATATAAGAACTTTATGAAACTTTTTAATGTTAATTCTGCTACAATGCTGGGACTGGGATCTTTGGCCCTCTTGGCATCTTGTCAGAAACAGGAGAAGAAACAGGATCGTCCTAATATCATTTTCATAATGAGTGATGATCATGCGTATCAGGCTATCAGTGCCTATGGTCACGGACTAAATGAAACTCCAAATATCGACAGACTGGCAGAAGAGGGTGCTATGTTTACCCGGTCAACTGTTACAAACTCAATCAGTGCCCCTAGCCGCGCTGTATTACTAACAGGAAAGCATAGTTTTGTTAATGGAAAAGTTGACAATCTGCAGCCTTTTGACTGGGATCAGCCTAATTTCCCAAAACTTTTGCAGGCAAACGGATATCAGACAGCTATGATTGGTAAGATTCACATGGATGGTATACCTCAGGGGTTTGATTATTCTATGGTACTGCCGGGACAGGGGGATTATTATAATCCTGACTTCTTCATTAATGGAGAACGGATCCGCAAAGAGGGATACTGCACTGATATTATCACGGAAGAGACTATCGACTGGATAAAAAACAGACGTGACAAAGATAAACCGTTTGCAGTTTTATATCACCAGAAGGCTCCACACAGAAACTGGCTGCCTGCTCCTGAATATCTAACTCTGTATGACGATGTTACTTTCGAACCACCAGCTTCATTCTTTGATGATTATGAGGGTCGTGGTACAGCCGCAAGAGAACAGGAGATGGAGGTTCATGGTCATGCAAGATGGGGTCATGATTTCAAATTTATAGTTTCTCCTGAAGGTGACAGTACCGGTTTTTACAATCAGCTTAAGAGGTTCACACCCGAACAGAGGGAACATTGGCTATCGGTCTACACACCACAAAATGAGGAGTTCAAAGCCAATTATGCAAACATGACAGACAGAGAAATAGCTGTTTGGAAATATAACCGTTATATCAAGGACTACCTGCGCACGATTAAGTCAGTAGATGATGGTGTGGGTGAACTGCTCGACTTCCTTAAGGAATCAGGCCTCGATGAAAACACTATTGTAATATACACATCAGATCAGGGTTTCTATCTTGGAGAACATGGATGGTTTGATAAACGATTCATGTATGAAGAGTCGTTCCGCACTCCATTACTGATCAGATACCCTAAAGAGATCAAGCCTGGTACCGTTATTGACAAGCTGGTGCAGAATCTGGACTATGCTCCCACACTTCTCGACTATGCCGGTATTGAAGCACCTGAAGAGATGCAGGGCAAGTCGTTCCGCAGACTTGTTTCCGGTGAAACTGATGAGTGGCGCGATGCAGTTTATTATACTTACTATGAATATCCTGCCGAGCACATGGTAAAACGTCACTACGGCGTCTCCACTGAAAGATATAAGCTAATTCATTTCTATTATGATATTGATGAGTGGGAGATGTATGATCTGGAGAAAGATCCTCAGGAGATGAGAAATATCTATAATGATCCCGAGTATAAGGATGTGCAGATTGCAATGCATAAGAAACTCGAGGAGGTGCGCAAATATTATGGAGACAGCGATGAGCTGAATGACAGATATTTGAAAGAGTTTATTGAACATAGTTCGGGTAACTAAACATATATGTTCATAGTAATAGCTTTTATGCTTATTGGGGGTATTACCGGCTACTTTCTGCGTAAAAAGGAGCTCGGTAATATTCCCAAATTTGTTACTGTGTTAATTTGGCTCCTTTTAGCTATACTTGGAATGGAGGTAGGCAGCAACCCAGATATAATAAAAGGTCTGGCAACAATTGGGAAAGAAGCACTTTTCATTACCATTGCTGCTGTAACTGGTAGCGCATTTATGGCACTACTTCTTTGGAAATTGATAAATAAGGGTAAGAAATAATATCATGAAGGGAAGTATCATCATAGTCTCTTTTTTTATCCTTGGTGTCCTGCTTGGCTATATGGGACTTGTACCTGACTCCTTGATTGAAAGAGATTTAAGTTTTTATGTTCTTTGTGCATTGATGTTCTTTGTGGGTTTAAGTGTTGGGTGCGACACAAAGACTCTGAAGAGTTTCAGTAAACTAAACCCTAAATATTTCCTGCTGCCAATTGCAACTATAGTTGGCACTCTGGGTGGATGTGTAATCATATCATTTCTGTTGCCAGACAGACAATTATCAGATTTACTTGCCGTGGGAAGTGGTTTTGGGTACTACTCATTATCAAGTATCTTCATTACAGAGTACAGAGGAGCCGAACTTGGTACGATTGCATTGCTGTCGAACATCATGCGGGAGCTTATTGCTCTCTTACTTGCTCCCTTCCTTGTAAGATATTTTGGAAAGCTTTCTACAATATCTGTTGGAGGAGCCACAACTATGGATACTACTCTACCGGTAATCTTAAAGTTCTCTGGTAAGGAGTTTATTGTTATATCTGTATTTCATGGTTTCATCCTCGATCTGAGTGTACCATTCCTGGTTACTTTCTTTTGCTCTTTTTAAATTTATTATCTACTTTTGAACTACACTCTAACAATTTATCAATACAATTTAATAAAAATGAAAAAAACCTTGTTAATTATTTCTTCAGCAATACTGTTAATGCTTTCTTGCAATACAAGTAAAAATAAAACTAACTCCGAAGTTCAATACTCCTCCAACCCTGTACTGGATGGCTGGTATGCCGATCCGGAAGGCATTATTTATGGCGATAAGTATTGGATCTTCCCTACCTACTCTGATTATTATGAAGAGCAGATATTCTTTAATGCTTTTTCATCACCCGACCTGGTAAACTGGACAAAGCACGAAAATATATTAGACTCCTCAGAGGTTAAATGGGCACACAAAGCTATGTGGGCACCCGGTGTTATAGAAAAAGATGGGAAATACTACTTTTTCTTCGCTGCAAATGATATTCAGAGCAATGATGAGATTGGAGGAATTGGTGTTGCAGTAAGTGATAAACCTGAAGGTCCATACAAAGATCTACTGGGTAAACCACTTATTGATAAAATTGTAAATGGTGCACAACCCATTGACCAGTTTGTCTTCAAAGAAAACGACAGTACATACTATATGTATTATGGGGGATGGAGACATTGTAATGTTGTCTTGCTTAAAAATGACTTCACTGGAATTCGTCCATTTCCAGATGGTGAACTCTATAAAGAGGTAACTCCTGAAGGTTATGTTGAAGGACCATTCATGTTTAAAAAAGATGGCAAGTACTATTTCATGTGGTCAGAAGGTGGCTGGGGAGGTCCACACTACAAGGTGGCATACGCAATAACAGACAATCCTCTAGGACCTTTCGAACGCATAAACACCATACTTGAGCAGGATCCAGAGGTGGCAACAGGAGCAGGACACCATTCGGTTTTCCATAACAAAAGAACTGACGACTGGTATATCATTTATCATCGCAGACCACTTGAAGAGACTCACCATAATCATCGTGCAACTTGTATCGATAAAATGGAGTTTGATGAAAATGGCTATATTAAGCCTGTTAAGATGACTTTCAAGGGTGTGGCGGCGAATCCGTTGAAGTAGAAAAAATAATGAATCACCTTATCTGTTTAAGGTAATTAAAGCAGATAAAAATAAAAAGCCCGATATACTTTAACAGTGTATATCGGGCTTTACTTTACCCATCTATTCCCAACTAAAGAACTACCTGTTCAGTAGCTTCTTAGCCTCATTGAGCTTATCGTTCCAGTCATCTGATGGTTCCAGAGTGTAGAAATATTTTATTGCCTCTTCAAGCTCATTCAATTTAGCAAGTGATTCAGATGTATTTTCATCGCTATACTGTTTGCGAAGAATCCTTATCTTTTCGGCATCCTGAATACCTTCGATCAGTCGCTCGAAACGAATAGAGCTGCGAGCATCTGGATACACCATATATGTATCGCCTGCCGGCCAGGTTTTATAGCGCGAGTCGGTTAGTGGATTCTCTACCCACGAGTTGTAGGCCCATCTGAGCATTCCATCAAGATCTGCTGCAACTGTATGCCATCCTGCATAAACAGCTTCGGCAGGTTCTGAGAATGTGAACATATTTGCGAATGGGTCAGCACAGCAAACATACCATGTGGTATTAAGTCCCTCTGCTCTGCGTGTAATGATATCCTCTTTGTCCACTACACTATTGGCTCCAACACTGATATCTTTTATACCGGGGTATTGCTTATAGCTTTTGTGGTTATCAGCAAGCGAAATACCAAGTTCGGGCGCTGCAGTCTCCAACACTTTTAGTGCAGCCTGCATATCTGCAGGAGAACGTTCGTCCATTGCTATATTAGTGATTTCGAGCCAACCCTTTGCTTTAAGATGACGGGTGAAGTCCTTCAGGAATACAGTCCAAAACTCAGCATACTCATCCGACTGAGCTTTCAGCTCAAGTGTAACCAACTCCTTTTTCTCCATATCATTATAATGAACCTGGTTGTTCCACGTAAGTAATGAGTAACAGTTTATCATATCAGTTACACCAAGATCCATCATTAACTCCACCCATTTATCGAATATCGTATAGTCGAAACTCCAGCTCTGGTCTTCGTTTTTAGTCCAAATAATCATATCAGCATAAGCATCGAATGACTGATGATTCCATGGATCCTTATTAAGTGTTGCCGTGATAACCTTCTGTCCGGCATCTGCTAACATCTTCATTATAGGTCTCATTTTCTCGAAATGCGCATCACTCCACAACTCAAGATTATGCACCCTTGCCACAGCAGATGGATGTTGCCACAAGTCGAGATGATAAACCCATTCCGATGGTTCTGGCAACAACTGATTTACAACCTCTACCTCTATCTCAAAATCCTCAACAAATTTCCTTTCAGCATACAGGTTTAGCTTACCTTTGTAGTTACCTGCAACTGCATCAGAAGGGATATCGATAGTCAGCCATACCGGTCTTACCGTTTTGGCCTCAATATTAAAATTATCGAGGTTATCCAACATGTCTGCTGAAATAGATGCCGCATAATCTTCAGGTTTACGATGTCCGCACCCTTCGGCAAATTCATCTGTCATTACATACCTCACAAACCTTGCCTGAGCAATTGAGGCTGGCAAAGTAGCTGACTCTGAGATAAAGTCGTCAAACTCAAGCTCCACCTGATCAACATCGGCAGTTGTCCACAGAATCATCTGAGCAGATACCTTCTCACCTTTCCATCCGGTTACTTTCTCACTCTTTTTAATCTCCACCTCAGGTGCAACTGATTTAGGAGCTCTCACATCAATAGATATAAATGATGAGTGAAGGCCAGCTTTAACATTTGACCAATCTGACAACGTATCGTTCGTTGGGTCTTGCATCTCCTGAAATGTAATAAACTCCTTCTTAGGCCTCTTCCAGTCACATGAGCTAAAGGCTAAAAGCAACATACCTGTAATTGCAATTAGTGTACAGGCTGACCTTAATGATTTAAAATTCATTTTTTTGATTTTTATTTGAAAACTTACTTTATTTACAACTTAAGTTCTATAGATTATTCAATTCAAAATAGTCGTACTCTGCAGGATTATTTCCATCTCCTATATGAATCAAACCGGGTCTTGCCACTCTGTCCCACCTGACAAGATGCGAGGCATCGAAAACAGAATCAGTTGCAGTAATCCAGTTCTCCCCATTTAAACTATAATAGAATCGGAGTAAGCGACCTCTTTCAACCTCTATTTTTAAATGTGGTTCTGCTATATCTATACTTTTACTGTAATGGGTTGAACTTTTACCATCACTTACAGATCTAACCTCTATATTGTTGTTCTTTATACCTATTGCAACCATATTCTTATCATCACCATACATTGTGAGTCCTTTAAAGCTATCATTAACATTACTCACCTTAGTGATGTAGTTGTAGCGGATAGTTTGTGGCCTTAAACAGAGAGCTGTACCATTCTCATTCCCTTCTGTCATATTGCCTGAAAGTATCAGTCTGCCATTTTTAATTTCAGTATTTATGTCTGAATAAGGAAAATTCCATGTCCAGCTAACATTTAGCTCCTTTGAATTGAAATCATCCCTGAAATCTGAAACTCCCTTTTGTATTGTTCCGGCAAAGGGTACTTGATGACGGTTGACTGCAACTCTACCTGTTTTGAACTTTAGCCATCCATCTTCTGTTATTTGCAACTCATGCAGGATGTGCTGCCTTCCGAGAAAAAAGTTGTCTCCCGACTGATAGCCGTGACTATAATAGAATAATCGTCCATCGTCTGTCTCAACTACCGTACCATGTCCACAAGAAATATAGTCAGTTCCATCACCGTAAAGTATTGGGTTATCTGAGTATTTCTCATAAGGACCGAAGAAGCTGGTTGATCTGGCTACCCTTACATCATAATCGCTTCCGGGACCACAACAGCTTTTTGCAGAATAAATTATATAATAGAATTCACCATGTTTGAAATGATATTGACCTTCTAGTCCTATTCCCTCATCTTTTAAAAGAGAGAATATCTCACCTTCAAGTTTAAGTCCATCCTCTGATAACCGGCTGCCAAGAAGTTCGATTGGCCGGTTGTCAAGTCCATATGCTTTCCAGGTAATGTACAAATTGCCATTATCATTATAGACAAAAGGGTCTATGGCTTCTGTTCCATATTCAATAATAGGACCATGGTCTTCAAAATCCAATGAGGTTCCTCCAGATGTGGCGACACCTATGTAAGAAACATTGTCTGACTTCCTTCGTGCTGTATAATAACAGAACATTTTGTTATTCATATAATAAAGCTCAGGAGCCCAGAAGGAGTGAGATGTCCACTGAGGTTTCTCATTCAGGATATGACCAACCTGTTCCCAGTTTATCAGATCAGTGGAGGTGAATAACGGAAAGTGGGGTGCCCACTCCGATGATGTTGCTGTTACATAAAAAGTGTCTCCAACCTTTATTATAGTGGGATCAGCAAAATCACCACGATTAACAGGATTATCAAAATAGGTGACACCCTGCGAAAACATAGCCACTGATATCGATAAGAATGCAGTTAAAATAAGTAGTTTCTTCATAAGTTGGCAAATATAATAAAACAGTTTAAGTTTTTGGCATTTTAGTTTAATATGCTCAAGTATATAAGAAAATAATATAGGAAAAGTTGTTATTTATTTCATTTTATCAATTATTCGTCTAACTTTGCATCAAATCTACATCAAAATGTTTGAAATGCATAAAATGTATTCAACATATTTCACTTCTACAATGACTATGACCCCTTGGGGGGTTATATAATTTTTTACATCCGTAAGCAGTCACTGCTTTTTTTGCTAACCGTTCGGTTATAGCATCCAAAAATCAACTTTTTTTTATCAACTAATGCCGTTAAACAAACGGAAAAAGTCTTATACAGATGAAAGTTATGAAGTTCGGTGGGACATCGGTAGGAAGTCCCGAAAGTTTACAACAAGTTAAAAGTATAATTATAAATGAGGAAGAGCCGGTTATAGTAGTAGTTTCGGCACTTGACGGTGTAACAGACAGATTGTTGCTTGCTGCAGATTTTGCGCTAAATGGCAATTCAGGTTATAAAACACTGCTAGACGAATTAATTGAAAGACACCGTACTGTTATAGAGAATTTAAACTTCTCTGAAAAAGACAAAAATCCACTTATAGAAAAAACAGAACAGCTGTTTGATGAATTGCAGAATATTCTGAGAGGAGTATTTCTGATTGGAGACCTATCACAGAAGACATCAGACAAGATAGTGAGCTACGGAGAGCGTTTGTCATCGCTAATTCTAAACAGACTTATCGAGGGATCGCAACTGTATGATTCAACTAAGTTTATTAAAACCAACAGACAGTTTAAAAATCACATCCCAGATTTAAGTCGCTCCAATGAACTGATCCGGAAAACTTTTTCTGAGATGCCTCCTCCCAGAATAGCTGTTGTTCCAGGATTTATTTCATCAAGTATTGACGATGATGATATAACTAATCTTGGCAGAGGTGGTTCAGATTATACTGCTGCAATGATTGCTGCAGCTATGGATGCAACTATGCTTGAAATATGGACTGATGTGAATGGTTTCATGACAGCTGATCCAAAAATTATTAATTCTGCATATGTAATTGATGAACTTTCGTTTATCGAGGCAATAGAACTATCAAACTTTGGGGCAAAAGTTATTTATCCCCCTACAATTTTCCCTGTTTATCATAAGAATATTCCGATCTATGTAAGAAACACTTTCCACCCGGAAGAGAAAGGCACATTAATTAGAGATATTAAGCCTACTAAAAATGGAAAAATAATCAAAGGCATCTCATCTATAAATGATACTGCGCTGATTACTATTCAGGGACTTGGCATGGTTGGTGTTATAGGTGTCAATAAGCGTATCTTTTCTGCTTTGGCTGATAATGGCATAAGTGTGTTCATCGTTTCTCAGGCTTCATCAGAAAACAGCACCTCTATAGGTGTAAGATCACAGGATGCAGCACTGTCTCAGAAAGTACTGAACAAAGAGTTTGCTTACGAGATATCTATGGGCAGTATCAATGAGATTATCGTAGAGTATGATCTGGCAACAATAGCAATTGTTGGTCAGAACATGAAGCATGTACCCGGTATTGCCGGTAAATTCTTTGGTGCTTTAGGAAGAAACGGGATTAGTATAGTTGCACTTGCCCAGGGAGCAGGAGAAACAAATATTTCATGTGTTATTTCGAAGTCCGATCTTAGAAAGTCTCTGAATGTTGTCCATGACTCATTTTTCCTGTCTCCATATCAGGAACTTAACCTATTTGTAGTAGGTACAGGAACTGTTGGTGGCAAGCTACTGGAACAGATACGTAAGCAACAATCTACACTTAAAGAACAGAACAAATTAAGAATAAATATTGTTGGAATAGCAAACGGTCGAAAAGCTCTCTTTAACAGGGGAGGAATACCTTTGGAGAATTATTACGAAACATTAATGGATAAAGGCGCTAAGAGTTCACCTGATTATATTCGTGATGAGATTCTTAAAATGAATATATTCAATTCAGTATTTGTTGATTGTACTGCCAGCCCGGCTATTGCCGAACTTTATGGTGAGTTGATGTCCAGGAACATATCTGTGGTGACAGCCAATAAAATAGCAGCATCATCGGATTATCAAAACTATAGTTATCTGAAGGAGACATCACGCAAAGCGGGTGTCAAGTTCCTTTTTGAAACAAATGTGGGAGCAGGTTTACCTATAATCAACACTATGAATTCTCTGATAAATTCAGGGGACAGGATAGTAAAACTGGAAGCTGTACTTTCAGGCACTCTCAACTTTATATTCAACACCTTCAGCGAAGAGATCCCTTTTAGCAAAGCTGTTAGAATGGCAGTTGATGCTCAGTTTGCAGAACCTGATCCCCGTATTGATTTAAGCGGACTCGACGTTATTCGTAAACTGGTAATTCTTTCACGTGAGGCAGGTGCAAAGATTAATCAGTCTGATGTTAAGAAAAGATTGTTTGTACCTGAGAACTATTTTAAGGGTACACTTGAAGAGTTCTGGAAAACTGTTCCTGAACTGGATGAAACTTTTGAATTACGTCGTAAAGAGCTTGATAAACAGGGTAAGAAGCTACGGTTTGTTGCCTCTTATGATAATGGAGCCTGCGAGGTGGGATTGCGTGAAGTCGAGAGTGGTCACCCATTTTATGACCTGGAAGGAAGTAATAATATTATAATGATTACTACTGAAAGGTACAATGAATACCCAATGGTTATTAAAGGTTATGGTGCCGGAGCAAGTGTTACGGCAGCCGGTGTCTTCTCTGATATAATATCGATTGCAAATATTCGATAAATCAATTCATATCTGTTTATATGAAATACATAATAATTCTTGGAGACGGAATGTCTGACGAGCCGATTGCTGAACTTGGTAATAAAACACCACTGCAGGCAGCTCAGACTCCATACATGGATAATCTTGCCTCTAAAGGGAAAAACGGCTTGCTTGATACAGTGCCTGATGGCTTTTCTCCAGGAAGTGAGATTGCAAATCTCTCTGTTTTAGGCTATGATATACCCTCTGTATATGAGGGGCGCGGGGTACTCGAAGCGGCTAGTATGGGAGTGGATATTTTATCGGACGAATTAGCAATGAGATGTAATCTGGTATGCATTGATGGGGAATTGCTGAAAAATCATTCTGCGGGACATATATCTACAGCTGAAGCAACAGAGCTTATACATACCCTTAATGAGAAGATTGGTAATGACCGGTTTAGTTTTCACCCAGGTGTTTCATACAGGCATGTTCTGAAAATCAAAGGAGGTAATAAAAACATTATTTGCACACCTCCTCATGATATACCTGAAAAGCCATATCGACCTTACCTCATTAAACCGGGTGAAACTGGTGCTGAATATACTGCAGAAGCATTAAATAAACTTATTTATGCATCAAGAGAAGTATTATCTGATCATCCAATTAACTTAAAAAGAGTTGCTGAAGGAAAAGATCCTGCCAACTCAATATGGCCATGGTCGCCAGGCTATCGTCCTAAGATGAAGAGGTTGACAGAAATGTTCCCAATAAAAAGAGGAGCTGTTATTTCGGCGGTTGATCTTATACGTGGGATTGGTGTTTATGCCGGACTGGAAGTAATAATGGTGGAGGGGGCAACCGGTTTGTACGACACTAATTACGAGGGTAAAGCAGCTGCCGCTCTCGAAGCTTTAAAACAGAATGATTTTGTTTATCTTCATATTGAGGCCAGCGATGAGGCAGGCCATGAGGGTGATGTAGCACTGAAAGTAAAAACAATAGAGTATCTGGATTCACGTATTGTTAAACCAATTTATGAGGAAATCAAAAACTGGGAAGAGCCTGTAACAATAGCTATTTTACCAGATCACCCCACCCCATGTGCAATACGCACACATACACGTGAAGCCGTTCCTTTTCTCATTTGGCACAGAGATGTACAACCTGATAGGGTACAAACATATGATGAGCTTGCTGCTAAAGATGGGAGTTATGGTTTATTGTATGGCGACCAGTTCATGAAAACTATATTTAATATTAATTTATGATTACTGAATAATCAAACTATGTTATACTATAGTACTAAAAACAGGGATATTAAAGCTAGTCTGCAGGAGGCTGTAGTATATGGATTAGCCCCTGATAGAGGTTTATATATGCCCGAGCAGATACCTCAGCTGCCTGACACATTCTTCAAAGAGATATCGGGAAAGAATCTGCAGGAGATAGCAGCAATAGTTGCTTATGCATTTTTTGGTGACGACATTGATAAGGATAGCTTAAACCAGATAGTTGCAAATTCACTGAATTTTGAAATTCCTCTTAAAGAGATTGAAAAAGATATTTATGTACTGGAGCTGTTTCATGGACCTACTTTCGCATTTAAGGATGTAGGTGCACGATTTATGGCTCGTATGCTATCTTTTTTTGTAAATGAGCGTAAACAGGATGATGTAAAAGTGTTGGTTGCAACCTCAGGTGATACCGGTAGTGCTGTAGCTAATGGTTTTCTGGGAGTTGAAGGTATTCAGGTATTTGTACTATACCCATCGGGCAAGGTGAGTGAAATGCAGGAAGCACAATTTACTACTCTTGGTCAGAACATTGTTGCCCTTGAAATTGATGGAACATTTGATGACTGTCAAGCATTGGTAAAATCGGCTTTTATGGACGAAGAACTGAATATTCAGTTTAATCTTACATCTGCAAACTCGATTAATGTTGCACGTTTTCTACCACAATCTTTTTATTACTTTTATGCATTTGCTCAATTAGCTAAAATTTTTGATTCTGCAGAAACTGTCTTTTCTGTACCCAGTGGAAACTTGGGAAACCTGACTGCGGGGCTGTTTGCAAAACAGATGGGACTGCCTGTTAAACGATTTATTGCAGCAAATAACCTTAATGATGTGTTCTTTGAATTCCTGAATACAGGGGAGTATAAGCCGAGACCATCTGTGCAAACCATTGCAAATGCTATGGATGTAGGAGCTCCAAGTAATTTCGAAAGAATCCTTGATTTGTATGGTGGATCTCATGAGAAAATAAGTCGTGAGATTAAAGGATTCAGCTATAATGACAGTCAGATTGAAAATACAATAAGCAGTTTGTATAAAAGGAGCGGTTATCTGCTTGATCCACATTCAGCATGTGCTTACAGGGCATTGACTGAAGGCAAGGAGCCGGGGGAAAAGGGTATCTTTCTCGCAACAGCACATCCTGCAAAATTTAAGGATTCGGTAGAGAGATGCATTGATTCAGAAATTGTAATTCCTGAAGATCTTGAGAAGTTCACAAAGAAACAAAAACATTCATTTTCAATCCAAAATAACTTCAATATTTTTAAAAAGGCGCTAATAAACCTGACTTAAGTTTCTTTTTACTATTTTTGTTGCGAGTTAATTCATAAATGAATGGTATTTAAGTGAAACAACCCATCCGATCCATACTTGTTGTTTTAATCTTGGCAATTTTTTATCAATGCTCTTCGGTTAGAAATTCAAGCATTGCTGAGATTGCTATACCAGAAATTTTGCCCGACACAACGGTTAAAATAGCACAAGTAAAAATACCTGAACCAATTGTAACCGACTCAATTACAGAAGAGTTAAACACTACTGTTATATCTACAGACAGTATAGAAGATTTATCTGAAACAATAGAATTATCCGGTGATAGTTTGCAATTACCGTCTGCAATAGTTGATGACTCTACTCAATTAGCTCAGGATGCGGCAGTTGCCAGAGAAGACTCTCTTGCTTTGGCCGGAAAACAGACACTCGATGCTCCTGTTTATTATACTGCACAGGATTCCATGGTATTTACAAATGATAATATGGGATTTCTTTATGGTAAGGCAGATATTAAATATGGGGAAATGGCTATAACCGGGGAAAAAATCACAATGGATCTCGATAGTAGTATTATTTCATCCACTTTTGGAGTTGACTCACTAGGTGTCGAATTTGGTTTTCCTGTTTTTACAGAGGGTGGCACAGAGTATGAGATGAAAGGTGTCCGCTATAATTTTGAGACCAGGAAAGCATTTATTCACAACGTCATAACTCAACAAGGAGAAGGTCATATTGTTGCAAATGAGGCAAAGAAAAATGCTGACAACTCATTCTATATGAGAAACGCCAAATATACCACCTGCGACAATCATGATCACCCTCATTTCTATCTGAATCTGTCAAAAGCAAAAGTAAGGCCTGAAAAAGATGTTGTGACAGGTCCCGCCTGGCTTGTAGTAGCAGATGTGCCCCTGTTTCCGGTTGTATTGCCTTTTGCTTTCTTCCCATTCACCTCTACATATTCATCAGGAATTATAATGCCGAGTTATGGAGATGAGATGACAAGAGGTTTCTATCTTCAGAATGGCGGGTATTATCTGGCTTTAAGCGATTATGTGGACCTTGCAATAACAGGTGAGATATACACTAAAGGTTCATGGGGTTTAGGAACCAGGTCAAACTACCGCAAAAGATATAAATACTCAGGCAATGTAAATGTTTACTACCTGAATACTGTTACAGGTGAAAAAGAACTTAAAGAAGTTGTACCGGAGGCGTACTCAGTGGCTAAAGATTTACGAATAAACTGGACACACTCGCAGGATCCTAAGGCAAACATGTACAGAACACTGTCAGCAAGCGTAAACTTCTCTACCAGTCGTAACAATCACCACGATTTGAGTCGTCTCTACTCACGTGAAGCTTCAAATAACACTAAAAGCTCAAGTGTTAATCTCACCCAGCGTTTTCCTGATTCCCCCTGGAGCCTATCTGCAACAATGAATATCAACCAGGTATCGCGTGACTCTACAATAGCTGCCACAATGCCTAACATATCCATCAATATGAGTCGCATCTATCCCTTCAAGAGAAAAAATGCTGTTGGGAGTGAAAAGTGGTTCGAGAAGATATCAATGAGCTATACTGGTGAGTTCCGAAATTCAATTACCACTAAAGAGGATAGGTTTTTAAAATCAAATTTAGTGCGTGACTGGACTAATGGCATGCGTCACAATATACCAATCAGTGCAACATTTACTCTGTTTGATTTTATTCAGGTTTCCCCATCTTTTAATTACTCTGAGAGGTGGTATTCAGGCCAATATAAACAGGCTTGGGATCCAATTGCAAGAAGGCATGTGGATGTAGATACAATCCATGGGTTTAATCGTGTGTATGACTATAGTACTTCACTAAGTGCACAGACTAAACTTTATGGTATGTACACTCCATGGAAGATATTTGGAGACAAGATTCAGGCGATCAGACATGTATTTTCTCCTGCAATTAGTTTTAATTATCGTCCCGACTTTGGTGATCCCAGATATGGGTTTTATGAGACTTATACTTTTAAAAATGAGTTTGGAGAAGATGTTGAGTATACATATTCTCCATATTCTAAAATGATGTTTGGTACCGCCTCCAGCGGAAAGAGCGGAAGCATCGGCTTCGACTTCAAGAATAATGTTGAAATGAAAATCAGATCTGACAGAGACTCCACCGGGGTAAGGAAAATAAGTTTGATAGACGATCTGGGTATAAATTTTAACTATAATATGATGGCCGACTCCATGAAATGGAGTGATATCAACACAAACTTGCGTCTGAAACTTTCCAAATCGTATACACTCAGCCTGAATATGATCTGGGATCCATACACATATGAGGTTGACCAAAACAACCGACCTGTTAGAGTTGACAAGCTTAGAATTCTGAATGGTAAAGGTTTTGGAAAACTCAGAAGTACCGGTACCTCATTTTCTTACTCACTTAATCAGGATACATTCAAGAAACTGTTCAACAGGGATGATTCAGATAGTGGAGATGATGAAAGTAATCCTAATGAAAATCAACTGCCGGATGATGGTACAATTGGTGAAAACCCGTATGAAACTCCTGGTAGGACTAATATGTTTGATAATAGTGACAGTTCTTTGGGAGAGTTTGATGAAGATGGTTATCTGAAGAACTCCGTAAACTGGAACCTCTCTTTCAATTATTCATTAAGGTATGGTTACGGAGATTTTGATATTGACAAGAAGGAGTATAAAGGTGCGCTAACCCATAATTTTGGTTTGAGTGGCTCAATACAGCCAACAAAAAACTGGAATCTCACATTTAATACCGACTATAATTTCGATTTAAAAAAGTTCACTAATGTAAACTGTACACTAACACGTAATCTACACTGCTGGACTATGTCGGCAAGCTTCATTCCTATAGGGCCTTATAAATCCTACAACTTCACTATCCGTGCCAACTCATCAATGTTGCAGGATCTGAAGTATGAACAAAGAAGTTCGCCATACGACAGGGGAATGGCATGGTATTAATCACCCCACAGCTTTTTCATCCAGTCACTCAGCTTTTTCTCGGCAGGAGAAGATTGCGGTTCCCAAAATCTGCTGTTCTTCAACTCTTTAGGCAGATAGTCCTGTTTTACAAAATTATTCTCATAATCGTGTGAGTATTTATAGTCTTTGCCGTAATCAAGCTCCTTCATCAGAGAGGTTGGTGCATTGCGAAGGTGAAGCGGTACAGGTAGATTACCGGTCTGTTCAACCTTGGAAATAGCATTATCAATTGCCAGATATGCAGAATTGCTTTTGGGTGACGTGGCAAGATAGATAGTGGTCTCAGCAAGCACAATGCGTCCTTCAGGCCAGCCTATTTTCTGCAGCGTATCAAAGCATGCATTTGCTAGAAGAAGTGCATTGGGATTGGCCAGACCAATATCTTCAGCGGCAGAGATAACCAGCCGTCTTGCTATGAACTTTGGATCTTCCCCTCCTGCAACCATCCTCGCAAGCCAATATATTGCGGCATCTGGGTCACTCCCTCTGATCGATTTAATGAAAGCTGAGATGATATCATAATGCATCTCTCCCCCTTTGTCATAAGCTGCGGGATTCTCCTGCAGACGCTCTGTTACCAGATAGTCTGTAATTACAATCTCCTTATCTTCCTTATCAGTGGCTACTGTAAGTTCCAAGATATTCATCAACTTGCGTGCATCACCCCCTGAGAAGCGAAATAAAGCATCAGTCTCTTCAACTTTTATTTTCCTCTCCTTCAGAATCAAATCCTCTGTAAGTGCTCTGTTTAGTAAAACCTGAAGATCTTTTTTCTCCATAGATTTGAGCACATATACTTGACAACGTGAAAGAAGAGGTCTGATAACTTCGAATGAAGGATTTTCTGTAGTAGCACCAATAAGTGTTACTGTACCCGTTTCTACGGCATTTAGAAGTGAATCCTGCTGTGATTTACTGAATCGATGAATCTCATCAATGAATAGAATTGGTGCCGCAGAATCAAAGAATCGGGTACTCTTAGCCTTCTCAATAACCTCTCTCACATCTTTCACTCCTGAGTTGATTGCACTTAATTTATAGAAAGGAGCCTTGATTGCATTTGCAATTATATTTGCAAGTGTAGTTTTACCAACACCTGGTGGTCCCCAGAAAATTATTGAAGGTATTCTTCCCGATTCAATCATTCTACGCAATACAGCACCCTTCCCTACCAAGTGTTCTTGCCCGATAAATTCATCTAAACTCTGTGGCCTAAGTCGTTCAGCTAACGGAGTACTCATATTTTCATTTTTTACAAATATAGTCAATATCAATAAATAATATCTGTTGGTTTATCATATATGTAACAGGTTACTGATTATAAAGAATGGGTTAAATAATATATTTTTGTAACTTTGCGCCTTAAAATCAAGAGGTCAGATGGAGATATCACCACTACTTTCCCTGTTCGGGGATATGAATCAGCTAGATTATGTTAAGCTGAATTTTAATCAGGAGAGTGTGAATATGATGAATCTTGCTATTGCATTCATCATGTTTGGAGTTGCACTAAGTATAAGACCTGGGCACTTTAGATCAGTTTTTCTTAACCCTAAACCTGTGGTATTAGGAGCTGTTTCTCAGTATGTTATTTTACCCGCATTAACTTATCTGTTAGTTTTAATAATCCGCCCCTCAACACCGGTTGCATTGGGTATGATATTGGTCTCATCATGTCCAGGTGGAAATGTATCCAATTTAATCTCTTCAATATCAAAGGCAAATATCACATTATCGGTGAGCCTTACTACTATCACTACTATTATGAGTCTGATCATGACTCCCTTTAATTTTGCTTTTTGGGGAGGGTTATATGCAAAGCACTCGCCACTTCTGGTTCCAATTACAATTGATCCAATTGAGATGTTCCGTACTGTATTTTTAATACTGGGAGTGCCCGTTATATTAGGAATGTTTGTTGGAATGAAATTTCCTAAATTTTCCAAACGGATGGATAAACCAATACAGACTGCTTCTGTTATTTTCTTTATAGGCTTTATTGTTGCAGCTCTTGCAGGCAACTTCAGTATATTCTTAAAATATATTCATCTTATTTTCTTGCTGGTATTAGTTCACAATGGCTTGGCTTTCTTTTCAGGTTACTCACTGCCAAGGCTTCTAAAGGTGAATGAAAGAGATTGCAGAACAATTTCAATAGAAACAGGGATACAGAACTCAGGTCTTGGATTAGCACTTATATTCAATCCAAGAATATTCCCTCCTGAACTAAATTTAGGTGGCATGGCCATGGTAGCAGCGTGGTGGGGAATATGGCATATAGTTGCGGGACTTATTCTTGCATCTTACTGGAGAAAAAAAAAGGGAAATGAGACACCTATAGCAAGTTAATTTTAAGTATAACTCTAAAATATTGATTTCACCATAATCATATTCTATTGTATAAAACTTATGCTTTATAACTACGACTTTCGATACTTTATAGCTAAAATACCTGTAAAATCAGCTCTGAGGTTAAACTTCAGAAAGATGGTTTTTACCGGACGAAAAGAGAATGTTTCGAGAAAAAGACCGATAATTTTTGCGCCTAATCATAGAAATGCATTAATTGATGCTCTATTAATAGTTTATGCAGGGTATCACACTAAACAGGTCGTATTTCTTGCAAGAGCAGATATTTTCAAGCAGAAGTTTATAGCATGGATACTTCGTGGAATGCGTATCGTACCGGTTTTTAGAATTCGTGATGGTAAAGATAATCTTGATAAAAACAGAGATATTTTCAAAAATGCAGCTCGAATTCTTAAGAAAAACAATCCCATTGCACTTTTCCCTGAAGCAAGACATAATCCTAAACAGTCACTTCTACCTGTTCAGAAAGCTGTACCGCGCATTGTACTGCCAACCGAGGCATCCGTCGATTTTGAATTAAACAGTCAGATAGTCCCGGTATCAATATATTATCGCGATATATCCGGGTTCCTTTCTGATGTTTATGTAACATTCGGTACTCCTATTGTAGTTTCTGAATACAAAGAGATGTATGCTGAAAATCCCAACCTTGCAACAAATCAGATGCGTCAGGATCTGGATGAGAGACTTAGATCGATGGTTGTAAACATATGGAATGATGAGTACTATGATGAATATAAGAATGCTATAGACTGGAATGGTGATCGAATAGCCAATGAGATGTTTGCTGAGAGGAAAGATGATTTTATGCAGGCATCATTATATATTGTAAGAAAATTAGATGATCTGTTTGAGAATAACCGGCCTGAATTTGACAAAAAAATAGAGAACTTCCGTGAAGCATTTAAAATAATTAAAGAGCATCAGCTAAATACAAAAGACAATCTTTTGAATCCTTCAACCAAAGGGAAACTCTTCTCCCGGTTTGCAGTACTTACATTAACTTCACCAATTATGGTGTTTGGTTTTGTAAATGCTATCTTTCCAATATTAATAAAAAGGAAACTGTTAAGCTTGTTTAAAGACAATCAGTTTATTGCATCGGTAAGATATGTATCGGGACTGATATTTATTCCGGTATTTGATCTTTTACAATCGCTAATTGTTGGCTATGCAACAAAGGATTGGAAATTAGCTCTTATCTATTTCATTGCTATGCCGGTAACATTTTATTTTGCACTATACTGGCACAAATGGTGGAAAAGAGCAATAAGAGATCTTAAAGCTTACAGGTTCAAAAAGCAATTTGCACAAAAATGGGAGCGACTGGTAGAACTTATCAAAATTTAGTATTATATCAGTTATTCACAAACCTCTACAATTAGAACTTAATTCAATTCTTTTTATCTCTCTTTTAAATAAAAGGTTATTTTATCTGCTTTAATCAGTACATCGTGGCTAATGCGGAAATTTCTGAAAGGTTTGCCATCAATCTCTATCTTATCGATATAAATAGCATCTGCTGAAGGACGAACAGTCTCAATTTCAATAGTGTGACCATTATAATGAAAATCGTCTAGATTCAGTATAACCTTATCAAAAACAGGTGTTGTAAATGTATATGATGGATCAGTAGCATCATCAGGATAGAAACCCATCATACTGAACAGTGCCCAGGTTGACATAGTACCTGTGTCATCATTGCCCGGCAGTCCATCAGGTGAATTCCTGAAATGCTTGGCCAAGAGCTCCTGTGTCAGTTTCTGAGTGCGCCACTCCTCTCCCTTTATATAACTGAACAAAAATGGATAACCTATATTTGGTTCATTCGTAGGATCGTAATGCCCATCAATAAACACCTCCTGAAGTCTGTTTACAAACTTCCTCTTTCCACCATGCATCTTAATTAACCCATCCACATCATGTGGAACCATGAATGAATAGTTCCATGAACTACCTTCATGAAAGCCAGGAACAGGTTCAAAATTCTCTCCCTGCTTAGGATTAAATGGAACCAGGAACTCTCCGTTTGGCAGTATTGGTCTGAATGCACCATATTCAGATGAGTAGTATCTCTTATAATTGAGAGATTGATTATAAAATCTCCTGGCATCATCATCTTTTCCGAGTGCTTTTGCGAATTTCGATAATGCATTATCTGCAATATAATACTCAAGCGCGTGAGATACTGAATTATCAAACTCAGCTTTTAATGGAATATACCCTTTACTTAGATAGTCATCAATATCAGGGCGTATGAAGTTGTCTTTACCGGGTGTCGTAGCCGATTTGTACATTGCCTCATAAGCAGTTTCAACATCAAAATCACGCAATCCCTTCATCCAGCTATCCACAATTACAGGAATTGCAGGATCGCCCTCCATGGTAAGTGTCTCACGACTATAAAGCTCCCACCTGGGTAGCCAGTCGCTCTCTTTATACATATCAATCATAGAACGCACCATATCCAGTTGTATTTCTGGATATAGGAGAGTCAGCAGCTGATGAACGTTTCTATAAGTATCCCAAAGAGAGAAAACTGTATATCTGTCATTCTCTGTACTTAATATTTCATCACCCTCCATCATAGGATACTCACCATTTACATCATTAAGAATATTTGGGTGAATAAGAGCATGATAAAGTCCGGTATAAAATACTGTTTGCTGTTCATCAGTACCACCTGAAACAGCTACCTTTGACAACGCCTTGTTCCATTCATCATGGGCACTATTTCTCACTAAGTCAAAATCAAATCCTTTTTGTTCTGCATCAAGATTCATGCGTGCATTCTCAGTACTTACAAATGAGACGCCTATCTGCACTTCAATAGTTTCACCCTGCTCCAAAGAGTAGGTAAAATATGCACCTATATCATCACCTGCAATATCCCTGTTATAGCGGGTATACAGTTTTCTGGTGCCACTAGTTGAATCCCATTGCGCCTCAACACCCATTTCACGCTGCATCTTCCAGTAACCGGCAGTTACAGGAACTTTATTAACTCTCATCACAAAATAGATAGGAAATACAGCATCAGGGTTATAGCAGAAAGTACCTAACATCTTCATCCCCTCCACTTCAGTGTCACTTACACGACGCATCCAGGCTCCAGACTCGTTAGTAAGTCCTTCACCCAAATTCAGAAGGATATTGGCATCTCCCTCAGGGAATGTGAATCTTGCTATGCTGGTTCGAGTAGTTGCAGAAACCTCAGTTTTAATATTGTACTTAGTAAGCAGATTTGAATAATAGCCTGGAGAAGCAACTTCATTGATGTACTCACTTCCATACTCCTCATAGTTAACATTCAAATCACCTGCAGTAGCCATTAAAAGCAGTGAGCCCAATTCGGGACAACCCACACCACTAAGGTTTACATGAGAATAACCTGTGAAGAATTTGTTTTCACTTGTATAGGGGGTTGACCACCATTGCTTATCTTTATCGAACTTGTTTAGTTCTGAACCCATCACATTGAATGGGGAAACCGACATCATTCCGTTAGGAAGAACGGGGCCGGGATTAGTTGTACCATAATTTGCACTTCCTATAAATGGATTTACCCTATCTGCCGGTTCAATGGAGAATGAAGCCAGACAATAAAATGTAAATGCAATAAAAGCTAATAACGAACCCCTAAAACAACTCATATTAATTCCTTTTTTACAACTAATCCTTTTTCCAGCTAATGAAAAGCTTAACTTTTCAATAGCTTTATTATCGACTCAATTGCTTCATTAAGTCTTTCGGCATTCTTTCCTCCAGCTGTTGCAAAGTGAGGCTGTCCTCCACCGCCACCCTGAATCAGCTTTGCAGCTTCACGGACAATGTTTCCTGCATGCATTCCTTTTGCAACAAGATCATCAGTGAGCATGACAGTAAGATTTGGTTTGCCATTTGCTGCTGTTGCTCCTACAAACATCATATTTTCAGGGAACTGACCCTTTATTTGAAATGCAATATCTTTTATCACATCAGGAGATCCAACAGGAAGAATTGCTTTAAATACATCTACTCCATTTATGACAGTCTTATGTTCAATAACCTTCAGTTTAACCTGTTCTGTTTTCTCTTTTATAAACTCTTGCAACTCTTTTTTCATCTCTTCATTATCAGCAATAAGACGATTAATTCCCTGCATAACATCAGGAACATTGTTCAAGAGATTTTTTATACTTGTCAATATATCTTCCTTTGCATAAAGATAGTCTTCGCAAACCTTTGCTGTTACAGCTTCTATACGACGAACACCAGCTGAAATTGCTCCTTCACTAACGATACGGAATGTTCCAATTCTACCTGTTGATGAAATATGTGTACCACCACATAGCTCTATTGATGTTCCAAATCTCACAGTACGTACATCATCACCATACTTTTCACCGAATAGTGCCATAGCACCCTGAGCTTTAGCCTCTTCAATCGGAACATGTCTATGCTCTTCAATCGGGAAATTGCTTCTTATCTTTTCGGTAACCTTAACCTCAACCGCTCTTATCTCTTCAGGAGTCATCTTCTGGAAGTGAGAGAAGTCGAATCTCAATACTTCAGGTGACACATATGATCCCTTCTGCTCAACATGATTCCCCAGGACCTCTCTTAAAGCCTCATGCATAAGGTGGGTAGCAGAGTGATTACACTCAGTAGCAGTTCTCTTATCTGTATCTATTTTTGCAGTAAACACACCCTCTAAATTTTGAGGAAGTTTTTTTGTAAGATGCACTGCCAGATTATTCTCACGTTTGGTATCAAAAACTTCAATTTTCTCGCCAGTTTCTGAAATCAACCAGCCGCTATCACCTACCTGACCTCCCATCTCGGCATAAAACGGAGAACGTGACAATACAATCTGATAAAACTCAGATTTCTTCTGCTTAACTGCTCTGTAACGAAGTACATGAGCAGTACTTTCAGTTTCATCATAACCAACAAACTCTGGTTCACCATCATGCACCTTTGTCCAGTCGCCCGTCTCCACAGCCGCAGCATTACGTGCTCTGTCCTTCTGCTTCTGCATCTCTGTATTAAAGCCTGCCACATCAGCAGTCATTCCATGTTCACGCAAAATCAACTCAGTCAAGTCGAGCGGGAAACCAAAAGTGTCATAAAGTTTAAAAGCAACTTCACCGCTAAGTACCCCACCCTCCTTCTCGGGAAGATTTCTCTCAAGCAACTTGATGCCAGTTTCAAGAGTTCGAAGGAACGACTCCTCCTCCTCTTTCATAACTTTTTCTATTAGTCCCTGCTGTGCCTCCAGTTCGGGGTAAGCATCGCCCATCACCTCAATTAGAGTAGGAATCAGTCGGTACATAAACGACTCATGCATATTGAGGAATGTATATCCGTAACGTACAGCCCTTCGAAGGATACGTCTGATTACATAACCCGCTTTAGCATTTGAAGGGAGCTGTCCATCAGTTATAGAGAATGCAATAGTTCTTACATGATCAGCAATAACTCGCATAGCAATATCAACCTTTTCATCTTCACCATACTTTTTATCGCTAATTTCACCAATCTTCCCTATTATTGGCTGAAACAGATCTGTATCATAGTTAGACAGGGTACCCTGCACAGCCATACAGAGTCTTTCGAAACCCATACCTGTGTCGATAACCTTTGCAGGAAGTTGTTCAAGTGAACCATCAGCTTTGCGGTTATACTGCATAAATACGAGGTTCCATATCTCCACAACCTGAGGATGATCGTTATTAACCAGAGTCAAGCCGTCTACTTTTGCTCTTTCAGATTCAGGTCTTATATCAATATGAATCTCTGAACATGGGCCACAAGGACCTGTATCACCCATCTCCCAGAAATTATCTTTCTTATTACCGTTTATGATTCTCTCTTTAGGCAGATATTTTTCCCAATATGAAGCAGCTTCATCATCTCTCTCCAGGTTTTCTTCAGGAGCACCCTCAAAAACTGTAGCATAAAGCCTGTCTTTATCAAGCTTTAATACTTCAGTCAAATATTCCCATGCCCACTCAATAGCCTCTTTCTTAAAATAGTCGCCAAACGACCAGTTGCCAAGCATCTCAAACATGGTGTGGTGATAAGTATCGTGACCCACCTCCTCAAGATCGTTGTGCTTACCACTCACCCTCAAACACTTCTGTGAGTCGGCCACACGTGGATATTTAATTGGCGCATTACCCAGAATAACATCTTTAAACTGGTTCATCCCTGCATTTGTAAACATCAGTGTAGGGTCATCTTTAATAACCATGGGTGCAGAAGGCACAATGCGATGTTCTTTCGACTGAAAAAAATCTTTATACGACTGTCTAATCTCTTTGGAGGTCATCATAAACTTTCAATTATTACTTAAATAAAGCTTCGGGATATGAGTAAATTACCCAAAACAGAGTACAAAAATACAGCAAAAACTTCTTATCCCCAAGTGAGTGAGATAAAAGGGTAATAGATTTACTTTGTAAAAGATATCTTATTTGTGGGGGTATGCCTGAAGCTGTAGTAGCTTTACTTGAGAAATATTTTCATACCTTTGATAAAACATTCATGTAATACTAATCGACTTTTATGCCCCATATCACCATTAACAACTGCCCCATTTGCAACAGTTCAGATATAGTAAATACATTTAATGCTGTCGATCATTTCTCTACAAAAGAAATATTTCCTATCTATGATTGCAGCAATTGCGGTTTTCGATTTACAAACAATTTTCCATCTGACGATATAATAGGCAGATATTACGATTCACCCGACTATATTTCTCATTCAGACTCAAAGAAAGGAGTTATAAACCGCCTATACCACTTTCTTAGGGAATTCATGCTTAAGAAAAAAGGCAATCTTGTTTCGAAATTTTCAACAGGAAACCGTTTGCTTGACATTGGTTCTGGTACTGGGTATTTTCTCAAGGCAGCAAAGGAGAGAGGTTATTCAGTTTCGGGAATAGAAAAAGATAGTAAAGCCAAAAACTTTGCAATAGATAACTTTGGTTTAGATGTAAAAGGAGAAGACTTTTTATGGAATATCAATAGTGATTCGTTTGATGTTGTCACTCTATGGCATGTACTTGAGCATATGCAAAACCTGAATGAGGTTGTTGACAAACTATTCAACATTCTCAGTAAGGATGGAACTTTAATTTTGGCTCTCCCAAATCATAATTCTTATGATGCAGGCATTTACAAAGAGTATTGGGCTGCTTATGATGTCCCACGCCATCTTTGGCATTTCACACCAGCTACAGTTGAAAAACTGCTGAATAAACATCAGTTCAAAATAATAAAACAAAAAACAATGCCACTTGACGCCTTTTATATCTCACTTCTAAGTGAAAAATACAGAGGCAGCGGAAAATTATATCAATATTTTAAAGCTATAATAGTTGGCAAAATAGGTTTTCTACTTTCTCTTTCAAACGTTAATCAATCGAGTTCAGTAATATACATCGCAAAAAAGCAGAAAAACTGAAATTAAAAAAATGATTTTAGGATTTCTGTTTAAGTTGATCAAAAACATTTGTTGATTCTTCCAGAAAACTGTATTTTTGATTGTTTACAAATAATAATGGCTCAAGACTAACAGTTACAGTTGAATATAAACCATGGGCAAAAGAAAAAAACCTATACAATTTAACGATAAGCGATTATATTACTCTATTCAGGAGGTGGCCGACCATTTCGCGGTGAATGTATCTTTGCTCCGTTTTTGGGAAAAGGAGTTTGACAATATCAGACCAAAAAAAACTGCTGGTGGTACCAGGCAATTTACCCGTGAGGATATTCAGCAGGTGGAAATTGTTTATCATCTGGTTAAAGAGAAGGGGATGACACTTGAGGGTGCGCGACAGTCGCTTAAAACCAAGAAAGATGATGAGACCAAAAGGGTTGAGGCTCTTGCCAGGTTAAATGATATCAAAAAGGAGCTGCTGGAACTTGAAGAGGAGTTTGATAAATTGCATGAAATACAGAAATACAATAAAACCATAAAAACGGAAGAATAATGTATAATCAAAACTTTCAACGTTTCCTGTTTTCATTTGTTCTTATCTCTTCACTTATTTGTTGTTCTCATAATAAGGCTCAAAACAAGATAGAGATAGAAGCACAAAGCATTTCAAAGAGTAATCCTGAAAATATTATCATGGGTGCAGAACGTACCGATCTCTATTTCCCTTTATTAAAGGAGAAACGAGTAGCTGTTATGAGCAATCAAACCGGTATGGTTGGCAAAGAACACCTTGTTGATATGCTAATCAGAGAGGATCACAATGTAGTTGGCATCTTCTCTCCTGAGCATGGTTTTCGTGGTACTGCAGATGCAGGAGAACATGTAGCAAGCTCTATTGATGAGAAAACAGGTATTCCTATTTGGTCACTCTACGGAAGTGGAGGAGGAAAACCCTCTGCAGATAATATGCAAAAATTTGATGTACTGCTTTTTGATCTGCAGGATGTGGGATTAAGGTTTTATACATACTATGCAAGTATGGCACGTCTGATGGATGCATGCTCAGAGCATGGCAAGAAGATGATTATATTGGACAGGCCCAATCCAAATGGAATGTATGTTGACGGACCGATACTTGATATGAAGCATAAATCGGGTGTTGGCTGGCTTCCTATTCCAGTTGTACATGGTATGACCCTTGGAGAATTAGCAGTTATGATTAATGGAAAAAAGTGGCTGCCTGATGGCCGTCAGTGCGACTTAACCGTTATCCCTATGGACAATTATTCACATTCCACACTATATGAGCTGCCTATCTCTCCTTCTCCAAACCTGCCTAATATACACTCAATTTATCTCTACCCCTCAACCTGCCTTTTTGAAGGTACGGTTATGAGTCTGGGCCGCGGCACCTCTTTCCCATTCGAGGTTTACGGACACCCGGATTACAAAGGTTCCGATTTCACTTTCACACCTCGCAGTGTACCCGGTGCAAAGAATCCTCCTCTGCTCGACAAGTTGTGCTACGGTGTTGACCTACGCAATATTCCTAATGAGGAGATCATTGAAAAAGGGTTCGATCTAACCTACGTTATTGACGCATACAACAATCTGGACATTGGTGATAAGTTCTTCACCTCATTCTTCGAAAAACTTGTTGGGGTTGATTATATACGCCAGGATATTAAGGCAGGAAAAACAGCCGATGAGATTAAAGCTAAGTGGAGCGAAGATGTAGAGATGTTTAAAATTCAGCGAAAACCCTATCTGCTGTATGAAGAATAGATATTTCTGAGTTTTACTCATTTATAGTTTTTAAGGTGCTTCTATCAAGGTATAGCAAGTACCTTTTTTTTATTTATATCAATGGTGAAAAGGTTGCACCTCGTCCAAAGATCACTTATAGATCGCTTATACATAGCTTATCTGTATATAAGGTATGTATAAGTAATCTCTGGACTATATTCATATCTGATATTATGAGAACATCTACAAAAACTATATTTAAAGCTGATACAAATAAATAACCTTATGATATAAACATCATTTTTTGTATTTTTGCACTTTGTTGTAAATATTGGAATAATAATCTGTTTCAGTTTGAGAAACAGATTATTAATTTAATTCAAACTTATTGATTTTTTCAGATGGAAATTGCAAGCAAATACAATCCTGCGGAGGTTGAGAACAAGTGGTATAAATACTGGATGGATAATAACCTCTTTCATTCAGAACCAGATGAGCGTGAACCATATACAGTTGTTATCCCTCCACCAAATGTGACCGGTGTCCTGCACATGGGTCATATGCTCAACAATACTATCCAGGATGTTTTGGTCAGACGTGCACGCATGCAGGGAAAAAATGCCTGCTGGGTACCTGGTACTGATCATGCTTCGATTGCTACTGAGGCTAAGGTTGTTAATAAGCTGGCTGCTGAAGGAATCAAGAAAAATGACCTGACCAGAGATGAGTTTTTAGAACATGCATGGAACTGGACTCGTGAACATGGTGGTATTATTCTTCAACAGCTGAAAAAGCTAGGGGCATCGTGCGACTGGGACAGAACTGCTTTCACTATGGATGATATAAGATCTGAAAGTGTTCTGAAAGTTTTCTGTGATCTATATGAAAAGGGTCTGATCTATCGTGGTGTAAGGATGGTAAACTGGGATCCAAAAGCTTTAACCGCACTGTCAGATGAGGAGGTTATACATAAGGAGGTTAATGGTAAGCTCTATTATCTGAGATATATGATAGAGGGTGATCCTGAAGGCAGATATGCGGTTGTTGCCACTACCCGTCCCGAAACAATAATGGGTGATACTGCTATGTGTATCCACCCTGATGATCCAAAGAATGCACACCTGAAAGGAAAAAAGGTGATTGTTCCGCTGGTGAACAGAGCTATCCCTGTAATTGAAGATGAGTATGTTGATATAGAGTTTGGTACAGGCTGCCTTAAAGTTACTCCTGCACATGATGTGAACGACTATTTACTGGGAGAGAAATATAATCTCCCATCAATTGACATATTTAATCCTGATGGTACACTAAATGAAAATGGTGACCGCTATGCAGGAATGGACAGATTTGATGTTCGTAAACAGATTGAGAAGGATCTTGAAGAAGCCGGATTAATTGAAAAAACAGAACCTTATACTAATAAGGTAGGATTTTCTGAGCGTACAGACGAGGTTATTGAGCCAAAGCTCTCAATGCAGTGGTTTCTTAAAATGGAAGATCTTGCAAAACCGGCTGCAAAGGCTGTAGAAAATGATACAATACGTTTCTTCCCTGAAAAATATAAAAATACATACCGTCACTGGATGGAGAATATCAAGGACTGGTGTATTAGTCGCCAGTTATGGTGGGGACACCAGATTCCAGCATATTTCCTTCCCAAAGGAGGTTATGTTGTTGCACTGACAAAGGAAGAGGCTTTTGAAAAGGCAAAACAACAGGTGGATTATGAGTTAACTATAGATGATCTGAAGCAGGATGAGGATGTACTCGATACATGGTTCTCATCATGGTTGTGGCCGATATCTGTTTTTAATGGTATTAACGAACCTGATAATAAAGATATAAATTACTATTATCCTACCAATGATCTTGTTACTGCACCGGAGATTATTTTCTTCTGGGTGGCTCGTATGATTATTTCAGGATATGAATACCGTAAAGAGCCTTGTTTCCGTAATGTTTACTTTACCGGTATTGTACGTGACAAGCTGGGCAGGAAGATGTCGAAATCTCTTGGTAACTCACCTGATCCAATAGAATTGATGGATAAATATGGTGCTGACGGAGTGAGAATGGGGATGTTACTAACTTCGCCTGCGGGTAACGACCTGCCATTTGATGAGTCGATGTGTGAACAGGGTCGCAACTTCAACAACAAGATATGGAATGCTTTCCGCCTGGTGAAAGGATGGGATGTTGATGAAAATATTCCTCAGCCTGAGTCATCCAAGATAGCAGTCGAGTGGTTTAAAAGCAAGCTTTCTGATACAATAGCTGAGGTGGAAGACTTGTTCTCAAAATATCGCCTTTCTGAGGCACTTATGCTTCTCTATAAGCTTTTCTGGGATGAGTTTTCTTCATGGTATCTTGAGATAGTGAAGCCTGCTTATCAGAAACCAATAGATAAACTGAGCTATGATGCAACACTAAGCTTTTTTGATGATCTGCTGCGTTTATTACATCCATTTATGCCATTTATCACCGAAGAGCTGTGGCAGGCACTCTACACAAGGGAAGAGGGTGTTAGCCTGATGATTTCACTTCAGCCAAAAGGAGAAGATGTTAATAAAGAGCTTCTGTCGGATTTTGAGGATGTTAAAAATATCATTTCTGGTATACGTACAATCCGACTTGAAAAGAATATACCAAATAAAGAGGCTCTGGAACTGGAGATTACAGGTAAACACAAAGAGTTGTTTAATAGCATTATTGCAAAAATGTGTAACCTGACTTCAATTAAACAGGTCTCTGAAAAACAGACTGGTTCAGCAGGATTTCTTGTTGGTACAACAGAATACACTGTTCCTCTTACAGATAATATTGACACAGAAGCTGAATTGAAAAAGCTTGAGGCTGAACTTACATACACTGAGGGTTTCTTGAAATCTGTTCAGAAGAAACTTAGCAATGAGAAGTTTGTTCAAAACGCTAAACCGGAAATAGTTGAGAATGAGCGCAAAAAGATGGCTGATGCTGAAAGCAAGATTGCATTAATTAAAGAGAATATTGCAGCGATTACAAGGAATTAATAATCATGTTAGGGTAAGAGTTATACCTAAACTGAATTTTAATAATTATACCATGATAAAGGATATTCTGAGTTACATATCTGATACTATATCAGAGAAAATCAACTCAACCAGACCGGTAACCGGAGGGTCAATCTCTTCGGCTTACCTGCTGGAGACCCCTGAAAGGAACTACTTTCTTAAATTAAATAAAGCGCCTGATGCGCTTGAGATGTTCCACGCGGAACAAAAAGGACTTGATGTAATAGAAAAGACAGCTACAATCTCTGTTCCTCATGTTCATCTGGTGGATTCAGTTAATGATAAAGCAATAATTCTGATGGATTATGTTGAAAACAGACGCCCTGTGTCTTCAGATTATGAAAGGCTTGGAAGGGAATTGGCTGCACTTCATTCACTGAAGCAAGATGACTTTGGTCTAGACTCAGATAACTATATAGGAAGTCTGCCACAGAGCAACAAAATTCATACAGACTGGATAGATTTTTACTGGGAAGAGAGGATCTCTCCACAACTAAAAACGGCATCAAGAGCTGGCTTACTGTCAGAAAAAGAGATACCGAATAAAGATAAAAGTATTGATGTATTCAACCGCTACCTTTATGATGTGACTCCTTCTATTATTCATGGAGACCTATGGGGAGGCAATTATCTTATCTCGACGGATGGTACTCCATTTCTTATAGACCCGGCAGTATACAGAGGACACTCAATGGTGGATATAGCTATGAGCAAACTTTTTGGCAGTTTTGGAGCTGAGTTCTATGGTGCTTATCATGAAATAATACCTATAACAGAATTTTATTATGAACAGATAGATCTGTATCAGTTATATTTCCTTCTTGTACATTTAAACCTGTTTGGTCGTGGATATTACACTTCTGTTTCTGATATCCTTAAAAGATATTTTTAGAATATTTTGTTGAATTTAAATTATATTGTACATTTACACTGTTAATTTTAACATGATATCATGTTTAAAATTCTATGTGTAATCTTTTAATTTCAATTAAATGAAGAAAAGATTAATTCAATTAGCTGCTGTAATTTTTACAGTAATGCTTATGACTTCATGTTATTCCTACACTACTGTTGTTGGAGAAGGAGCGCAGGGTAATCAGCAAATTACTAAATGGAATCATTATCTGATTGGTGGGTTGGCACCAATTGAAGTATCTGATCCTGCCGTTTTAGCAGGTGGAGCAAAAAATTATACTGTTAAAACTGAGATGTCATTCGTTAATGGATTGGTTTCTATTTTAACCAGTGGAATTTATTCTCCTACAACCACTACAATATATAAATAGCCAGTTTATATATTTAGTTGGATTAGATTTGAAGACCGATATTTTGTCGGTCTTTATTTATATAAATCAAATTTGAAATTTCTACAAAAACTGAAGATAGGGTCTGAGTCGATCAATATCATCATCAGTAAACTCATCAAGCAATGAGAGTTCCTCTATGCTGCTTATCCTGCCCTTTTTGTCTCTGAGGTTAAAAATAGTCTGAACCTGATTGTAGTTCAGGTAAGGATGTCTTAATAAATCGCGGAACTCCATTTCATTTACATTTAGTTTTATATAATTACTATCTGTTTTAATGAATGGTTCTATTCTTGAATATAGCTCTTTATCGATGCCATACACTTCCATAAGTTGATCTTTACAAAAAAAGCCACCCAAAAGATTTTTATACTTAACAATTCGCGAAGCGTATGTGCTTCCAATACCGGGAATCTTTTTCCATTGGGTTGTATCATTCTCATTTAAGTTGATAGTTTCACCCTCTTTTAATTTAATTATTCGAGGAAAATGTGCAGGACTTCTACTCTTTGATGCAATCGATATTTCATTTTTATATTGTAATGCTTCTGACCTGATTTCAGATGTATCAGTAACTGGATTTCTTTTCGATTTGAATGACTTTCCATAATTATTTATGACCACAGCTTCTCTCGATCTCATAAACTCATTAATTATTGAGTCATTCTGACTTGCATCTAATCCAGATGATTTTTTAATACTAATAAATGAATTTAGAATAATTGAAAGCGGGATCAGTATCAGCAATAAAATAATTGCTGAACGGCTCCCTTTATTGTAATAAAAAAAGTCTTTCCAATACATTTTATTGTGTTGATCCTTAAAGTTAATAAATTAAATCGGCTCCTTGTTCATATTTCCATTAAATTGTATCTTTGATTGATTTTATATAGAGCGTCAGTTTAATAATCGACGAAACAACCCAGCCATGGTCCTGAATTATATTTGGATTGCTTTTTTTCTTATAGCTTTTATAATTGCAGTTATAAAACTTGTTTTTTATGGTGATGTTCAAGTGTTTACAGACATCATGAACTCAACGTATGAAACTGCCCGGACAGGTTTCGAGATCTCTCTCGGGCTAACAGGTGTACTTTCTCTATGGCTTGGTATAATGAAAATTGGAGAGAGAGGAGGTATGATTGAGCTATTCTCCAGAGCTGTTGCTCCACTATTCTCCAGGCTATTTCCCGATATACCGAAAAATCATCCTGCTTATGGATCAATGCTGATGAATTTATCTGCAAATATGCTGGGACTGGACAATGCTGCTACTCCTTTTGGATTAAAAGCAATGCAGGAACTGCAAGAGATCAATCTAAAGAAGGATCGGGCATCGAATCCTATGATAATGTTCCTGGTGCTTAATGCATCGGGACTAACATTAATACCGGTAACCATAATGGTTTACCGTGCACAGATGGGTGCTGCTAATCCTGCAGATGTATTCATTCCGATAATGATTGCTACATTTTTTGCAACTCTGGTTGGTTTAATTGCTGTATGCCTTAGGCAACGTATAAATATTTTCTGTAAAGAGATTCTGGGGTTTATTTTGGGTATGGGAGGAATAATTGCAGGAACGGTAATTGTTTTTAAATCCATGCCTCAGGAACAGGTAAATATAGTATCCAGCCTTATTGCCAATATAATACTGCTTACTATAATAGTTCTATTTATTATTAAAGCAATGCACCGTAAGATTAATGTTTTTGAGTCATTTATTGATGGTGCAAAAGAGGGATTTAAAACGGCTGTATCAATAATACCTTACCTAATAGCTATATTGGTAGGCATTGGTGTATTTCGTGCTTCTGGTGCTATGGAATTTCTAATGGAGGGTATGAGAAATTTGGTTGGACTTACTGGAGTTGACGCCAGATGGGTTGATGGTCTTCCAACAGCCATAATGAAGCCTTTGAGTGGAAGTGGGGCAAGGGGTATGATGATTGATGCCATGAAGACTTTTGGAGCTGATTCATTTACTGGGAGGTTGTCCAGTATTCTTCAGGGAGCCACTGATACTACATTCTATATTGTAGCAGTATATTATGGAGCTGTTAATATTAAGAACAGTCGCTATACAGTTCAATATGCACTATTGGCTGATTTGGCTGGTGTGATTGCAGCAATTTTTGTAGCATATCTATTTTTCAGTTAATAATCAAGAGTTATGGCCATATCTTTTCAGACAGAAAACGTAAAATCACCCGAAATAAAGAAGAGAAAAACATCGGAGTGGATAAAAAAAATAGCTGGCATTTACAGCAAAACTATCGGAGAAATTACATACATCTTTTGTGACGATGATAAAATTCTTGAGGTAAACAGACAATATCTCAATCATGATTATTACACAGATATAATTACTTTCGATTATAGTGAGGGCGATAAAATTTCCGGAGATATTTTTATTAGTCTGGATACTGTAAAGTCGAATTCACAAATGTATACTACTGATTATCAAGAGGAACTGTTCCGTGTTATAATACATGGTGTTTTGCATCTATGTGGACTTTCCGACAGTTCAAAAGATGAGAAAAAGAAAATGAGAGATGCTGAAAATAGTGCACTGAATATACTGAAAACGATTGATTAATAATTTACAAAAGGATATATCAATCCTCTCTCGATTACATTTGTAAACTATAATATGATTTATATCAATATTTTACATATATGATATATATATACCGATTATAATTTTATGATCTCTGTTAACGAAAAATTCAATACTTATATAATCACTAAACTACTGAGTTAAAGTACTTTCAACTGTTCTTATTTGTAATTAACATCCAACATAAACGTAACGTTTTCTTTTTTAGTATCTTTGGGTCTTTAATTGAACACAAAGTGCAAAATGAATTTTAATTATGACATAATAGTAGTCGGTGCAGGACATGCCGGTTGCGAAGCAGCTACAGCAGCAGCTAACTTGGGTTCGAAAACATTGCTTTTAACAATGGATATGAACAAGATAGCCCAAATGAGTTGCAACCCAGCCGTAGGAGGTATTGCAAAAGGGCAGATTGTACGCGAAATTGATGCTTTGGGTGGACAGATGGGAATTGTTAGCGATAAAACTGCTATACAGTTTCGCATGTTAAACCGCTCAAAAGGACCTGCTATGTGGAGTCCACGTGTTCAAAGTGACAGGGTTAAATTTATTGAGACTTGGAGAGAAATTATAGAAAATACACCAAATCTTGCTATGTGGCAGGATATGGTTACAGAACTAATATTTGAAGGTCACAGAGTAACTGGAGTTAAAACACGGATGGGTGTTGAGTTCAATGCCAACGCAGTGGTATTAACAAATGGTACATTCCTTAATGGATTAATTCATGTGGGGAAAGTTCAAATTGGCGGGGGCAGAATTGGTGAACAGGCATCATATGGCATGTCGGAACAGTTGCGTGATTTCGGTTTCAAAACAGACCGGATGAAGACAGGTACACCAGTTAGAATTGACGCCAGATCTGTTGATTTTTCTCTTTTGGAAGAACAAAAGGGAGATGATGATTTTCATAAATTCTCATACCTGCCAGATGTCCAAAGAACATTGGAACAGCGCAGCTGCTGGATTACATACACCAGTGAGGAGGTTCATGAAGCGCTAAGAGAAGGACTTGATGAATCACCACTATATAATGGTCAGATTAAAAGTATCGGACCGCGATATTGCCCAAGTATAGAAACCAAAATAGTTACATTCTCAGATAAAACAAGTCACCAACTATTTTTAGAACCAGAAGGAGTAAATACACATGAGTTCTACCTGAATGGTTTTTCTTCGTCCCTACCCCTGCAAACTCAACTAAAAGCTTTGCAGCTTGTTCCTGCATTCAGAAACGTTCATATTTTCCGTCCCGGTTACGCGATAGAATATGATTTTTTTGATCCTACACAGCTAGAAGCAACATTAGAAACTAAGATGGTGAAAAACCTATTCTTTGCCGGTCAAATTAATGGGACAACAGGTTATGAAGAAGCAGCAGGACAAGGTTTAATAGCCGGTATAAACGCACATATAAACTGTCATGGCGGATCTCCTTTCACATTAAGAAGAGATGAAGCATATATTGGTGTATTGATAGACGACCTTATCACGAAAGGTGTGGATGAACCATACAGAATGTTTACATCTCGTGCTGAATACCGAATATTACTTCGACAAGACAACGCTGATGAAAGACTTACCGAAAAAGGGTACGAACTAGGTTTGGCTAAGACTGAAAGATTAAACTTTTATCATCAGAAAGTTGAGAATGTAAGAAAGATTAAAGAGTTTACTGAAAATTTCTCTGTAAAAGCTGATAGAATTAATCCGTATCTGGAAAGTATAGGTACAGCTCCACTTAAGCAGGGGGTAAAACTTGTTGACTTACTATCGAGGCCACATATCGATCTTCAGATAATGGCAAAAGAGATTGGTCCGCTAAGAGATCTTCTTGATACTATAACTGATAGAAAAGAAGAGGTGATAGAGTCTGCAGACATCAAGATTAAATATAGTGGCTATATTAAAAGAGAGCAGATTATAGCTGACAAAATTACCCGGCTGGAAGATATCTCTATAAAAGACAGGTTTAACTATAACGAAATTCAATCTTTATCAACAGAGGCAAGACATAAATTAACACGTATAAATCCTGAAACTATTGCCCAGGCAGGGCGTATTCCGGGGGTTTCACCCAATGACATATCTGTACTTCTGGTTCTGCTTGGCAGATAAATCATATGGGTGTTCCACGTGGAACAACACAAAGCTATTAATTAATTAAAAAAATGAGCATAGAAACATTAACGAAATCTGTTAGAAATATTCCTGATTTCCCTATACCGGGAATACAATTTAAAGACATCACTACCCTATTTCAATCTGCGAGTCATTTAAAAGAGTTATCAGAAATACTCTACGACTTGTATAAAGAAAAAGGTATTACTAAAGTTGTAGGTATTGAATCAAGAGGCTTTTTCATGGGTCCTGCAACTGCAATAAAGCTTAATGCAGGATTTGTACCAATTCGTAAACCGGGAAAATTACCATATAATGTAATTGAAGAAACTTACACTAAAGAATACGGTGAAGATACTATTCAAATTCATGAAGATGCGTTGAATGAAGATGATGTTGTATTACTTCATGACGACCTTCTTGCAACTGGTGGCACTATGGTTGCGGCATACAATCTGGTAAAGAAACTAGGAGTAAAAAAAATATATATAAACTTTTTAATTGAACTTGAAGAGCTGGAGGGAAGACTGCATTTCCCGACAGACGTTGAAATAAATTCAATTATTAAATTCTAATCTCTGTTTGATTTTGTGTTTTCATTGTTAAGAAATGAACGATGATATAAAAAATACACTTGCTGTTATTCCAAATCAGCCGGGTTGTTATCAATTTTTTGATGAGAAAGGGACCGTTATATATGTTGGAAAAGCTAAAGATTTAAAGAAAAGAGTCTCTTCATATTTTAACAAATACCATGACCATCCGAAAACGCGAATACTGGTTAGGAATATCCGTAAGATCAAATATATTGTTGTTAATACAGAAGAGGATACATTTCTTCTGGAAAACAACCTTATAAAAGAGCTTAAACCACGCTATAATGTAATGTTGAAGGATGATAAAACCTATCCTTCAATAGTAATCAAAAACGAATTCTTTCCCCGTGTATATAAAACTCGTAATATCGTAAAGGATGGGTCCAAATATTTTGGCCCATATACTTCGGTATTATCTGTTAATGCATTACTGGAAATAGTAAGAAAAGTATATAAAATAAGAACATGCAGACTAAATCTTACACCTGAAAATATAGCAGCAAATAAATTTAAAGTATGTCTGGAATATCATATTAATCGCTGTAAAGGTCCTTGTGAGGGTCTGCAATCTTTGGAGGATTATGATAAGAATATTGAAGAAATAAATGAAATACTAAAAGGAAATGTGTCGATCATAGAAAAACAGGTTGTTAAAAGGATGAATGAACTTTCTGCAGAAATGAGATATGAAGAGGCACATGAACTTAAAGAGAAATTGCAATTAATACAGAACTTCAGAGAAAAATCACAGGTTGTAAGTAATATCAATTACAACCTGGATGTATTCTCTTTTGAAGAGGATGAAAATTCAGCATTTATAAATTATCTTCATGTTGTAAATGGTGGAATAACACAAGCATATACATTTGAATATAAAAAGAAGCTTGATGAAACACCGGAAGAACTATTAGGACTTGGTATAGTTGAAATGAGACAGCGATTTGGGAGTGAAACCAAAGAAATTATTGTACCGTTTATTCCTGATTTGAAATTAACAAATGTTGATTTCGTAGTTCCTCAACGAGGAGATAAAAGGAAACTTCTATTACTTTCTGAGAAAAATGTAAAACAGTATAAGATTGACAAACTCAAAAAAGCTGAGATGTTAAATCCTGATCAGAGGGCTATGAGAATTTTGACTACACTTCAGAAGGATTTACAATTGAAAGATATTCCCTGGCATATAGAATGTTTTGACAACTCAAATATTCAGGGAACAAATCCAGTGTCAGCATGTGTTGTTTTCAAAAAAGCAAAACCTTCAAAAAAAGATTACAGACATTTCAATATTAAAAGCGTTCTAGGACCTAATGATTATGCCTCAATGCGAGAAGTGATCGAAAGACGCTACTCTCGTCTACTTAACGAGGGCGAATCTTTTCCTCAACTCATTGTGGTTGATGGAGGTAAGGGTCAATTAAGCGTTGCTGTAAATTCTCTCCAGAAAATTGGCCTTTATGGAAAAATAGCAGTTATTGGCATTGCTGAACGTTTGGAAGAGATATATTTCCCGGATGACCCTATTCCTCTATATATTGATAAGAATTCTGAATCACTAAAACTTATTCAGCATCTCAGAGATGAAGCACATAGATTTGGTTTAACATTTCATAGAAAAAAAAGAAGTAAAGCACAAATTTCTTCAGAACTTGATACGATTAAAGGTATAGGTACAGAAACTAAGAAAAAACTATTGCTGCATTTTAAAAGTATTAAAAGACTTAAAGAATCTGAAAAAGATGAAATCATTAGGGTCATAGGAAAAAGTAAAGGTGAAATTATTTGGGATTGGTTAAACAATAAAGGAAAAAAATAAATGCGAGTTTTAATTCAAAGGGTTACTAAAGCATCAGTTGAAATAGAAGGAAAATTAAAAAGCGAGATTAATAAAGGACTGTTGATTTTTGTTGGAATTGAAGATGATGATAAAGATGAAGACATTGATTTCTTAGCTAAAAAGAGCGTTAATTTGCGTATATTTGATGACGAAAATGGAGTAATGAATCATTCTGTATTAGATGTTGAAGGAGATATACTTGTTATTTCTCAATTCACACTCCATGCCAGCACTAAAAAAGGTAACCGTCCTTCTTATATAAGAGCTGCAAAACCTGATATATCAATTCCTTTGTATGAAAGATTCTGTGAAGTATTATCGATTTTACTGAATAAACATGTGAAAACTGGAGAATTTGGAGCTGATATGAAAGTAAGATTGGTGAATGACGGACCGGTTACAATATGGATAGATTCTAAAAACAGAGAGTGAGTTTCTAATTGTAAAATTAAGGGCATTCTATTTTAAAGGTATTATTTTTTCAAGTAAAAAATTAGAAATTATATGACAATTATCGAAGCGCAACAGCAAGTAGATGAATGGATCAGTAAGTATGGAGTGCGATATTTTGGAGAACTCACAAATATGGCATTACTTACTGAAGAGGTAGGTGAATTAGCACGAATAATGGCAAGAACTTATGGCGAACAGTCATTTAAATCATCAGATCTGAATAAAGATTTATCCGAGGAAATTGCTGATGTTTTATGGGTGTTAATATGTATTGCTAATCAGACTGGTGTAAATTTGGAAGAGTCATTTATTAGAAGCATTGAAAAGAAAACTAATAGAGATTCTAACAGACATTTGAATAATCAGAAATTGAAGTCTTAAATGCTTAAATATCTTTATAGTTATTAGATAATAAAATAAAAATAAATAGTATTAAATGGAAGCTAATAAATACTTAGATGCTTTAAAAAAACACCCGTTGAAGTTCACGGATGAAGAAGCTAAAAAAAGTGTTGATCAAATTATTAAATCTGGATTTGATAACAACAACAGTTACGAAGTTTATAAAACACTTTATAGCTGTATTGATCACACATCTTTGAACACAACTGATTCGAAGGAATATATCTGGAATTTTACAGAGAAAATAAATACTTTCGAGGGTTCAGACCCGGAAATAGAAAATGTAGCAGCTATCTGTATTTATCCCAATTTTGTAGAGACAGTGAAAGAATCACTTACATCTGATATTAAAATAGCAGCTGTTGCGGGCGGTTTCCCATCTTCGCAAACATTTATAGAAGTAAAAGTAGCCGAAATCTCTTTGGCTCTAGCAGATGGTGCTGATGAAATAGATATAGTTATAAATGCTGGACTTTTTCTGGATAAATCATATCAGGAGTTTTGTGAAGAGATAATGGAGTTAAAAGAGGTATGTAAAGATAAGACTTTGAAAGTTATCCTGGAAACGGGTGCATTGATAAGTGCTGAGAATATAAATAATGCGTCTGTTTTATCAATGTACTCCGGGGCTGATTTCCTTAAGACATCTACAGGAAAAGGATATCCGGGAGCTACCCCTGAGGCGGTTTTTGTAATGTGTCAAGCTATCAAATCATACTATAAAGCAACCTCTAATAAAGTAGGAATAAAAGTGTCGGGTGGAGTATCAACACCTGAAGATGCAGTAAAATATTACACAATAGTTAAAGAAGTACTTGGTGATGATTGGTGTAATAATCAACTATTCAGAATAGGTACAAGTAGTCTAACAGATAAACTTTATAATGAAATTATAAAAAGAAGAAAATAGAGGAAAAAATGAAGAAATTAAGTGTCTATTTAGCGGGTGTTTTAACCCTTTTAGTTTTTGCCCTGAGTGTAAATGCTCAGGAATATGATTATATATCAAAAGAGAGGAAAACACCTTACTGGAGGGATGTTAATGTGGTTAAAGCACATAAAGAATATCCCCGAACTCAGTTTATGACTTTTGAAAATGAAAATGATGCACTGAGTAAAAAATTTGAAGAGAGTGAATATTATATATCTTTAAATGGAACCTGGAAGTTTTATTTTGTTGAAAGCTACACTGAATTACCTGAAAATGTTACGGATTCAGCAGTAGTACTGACAGATTGGAAAGATATTAAGGTTCCCGGGAACTGGGAAATACAGGGATTCGGAACACCTATATATGTGAATCACCCATATGAGTTTGTTGAAAGAGATCCTAAAACATTTTATCCAAAAATGGAAGCTCCCTATCTTCCAGAAGAGACACCTGTTGGTGTATATCGCAGGGAGATAAATATACCTGAAAACTGGAATGACCGAGAGATCTTTTTAACTCTTGATGGTGCTAAATCAGGCGTATATGTATATATAAATGGAAAAGAAGTAGGATATAGTGAAGACTCAAAGACCAGTGCTGAATTTAATATAACCAAATATGTCAATGAAGGTACCAACTCTCTTGTCCTGAAAATATATCGCTGGAGTACAGGCTCATATCTTGAAGCACAGGATTTTTGGAGAATTAGCGGTATCGAAAGAGATGTATTTTTATGGTCACAGGCTAAAACATCGTTACGTGATTTCAGAGTAAAATCAACATTAGATGATAGTTACTTAAATGGTATTTTTGAATTAGAAACTACTGTAAGAAACTATTCTCAAGCTGTTTCTTATGCAAATGTTAGCTACAAACTACTTGATAGTGATGGCAATACTGTGTTATCAGATAGTAAACCGATTGGCGTTCAAAGAGGTGGTGAAAGCTCAGTGCGTTTTTCTGCTGAAATACCTAATGTATCTACATGGACATCAGAACAACCAAACCTTTATAAACTGCTTATAACTGTAATACCTGAAGGAGAAGAAAAGGGAGAGGTTGTCCCCTACCCTGTTGGTTTCAGAAGATTTGAAATTGTGCCTTATAAAACAGGTGACAGGATAGACAGATTATTTTTAGTAAATGGTCAGCCAATCAAGCTTAAAGGGGTAAATATTCATGAAACAAACCCTGAGACGGGACATTACGTTACAGAAGATATAATGATAAAGGACTTTACTCTGATGAAACTGAACAATATAAATAGTGTTCGTCTTTCTCACTATCCTCAATCGCGTCGTTTCTATGAACTTTGCAATATTTATGGTTTATATGTATATGATGAAGCAAATATTGAATCTCACGGATTATATTATGGTGAGAAATCTCCATCAAAGCATCCGGAATGGGAACAGGCTCATATGGACAGAACCATAAATATGTTTGAGAGGAATAAAAATCATCCATCTGTAACTATTTGGTCACTTGGGAATGAAGCAGGTAATGGTATTAACTTTTTCCATACATACAGATATCTAAAAGATCAGGAAAGAGATTTCATGAATCGTCCTGTAAATTATGAGAGATCGCTGTGGGACTTAAACACTGACATGTATGTTCCACAGTATCCGAGCGCTGCATGGCTTGAAGAAATTGGGGCTAAAGGGAGTGACAGACCTGTTATTCCTTCAGAGTATTCACATGCAATGGGCAATTCTAACGGAAACATTGATATTCAATGGGAGGCTATATACAAATACCCAAATCTACAGGGTGCATATATATGGGACTGGGTTGATCAAGGAATAGCTAAAAAAGATGAAGATGGCAGAAGTTTTTGGGCTTATGGTGGAGACTATGGAATTGATACACCTAGTGATGGGAACTTCGTTATAAATGGATTAGTTGATCCGGGAAGAGTTCCCCACCCTGCTGTCGCAGAAGTTAAATATGTTCATCAGAATTTTGCATTTGAAGCAATAGATCTGAAAGAAGGCATCTTTAAAGTTATTAACCGTCAATATTTTACTGACACCGAGAATTATAAATTCCTGTATAATGTTACAGAAAATGGCAATATAATTTCTGAAGGAGAGTTATCGGTATCATTACTGCCACAGCAATGGATCCAAGTGTCTATTCCATTAGATAAATTGGAATCAAAACCGGGTGTTGAATATTTTGTCAATTTTGAGGTAGTGCAAAAAGAAGCACAGTCATTAGTTCCTGCAGGTCATATAGTTGCAATTGAACAATTTAAACTGCCGATAACATCACCCAAGCAAACATACTCTGAGAAAAATAATTATCCTGCATTAAAGGTAAATGATACAGAAAAATCTATTAGTATTAGTTCGACTGTAGTAAAATTTGAATTTGATAAATCAAAGGGTATAGTGACTTCCTACAAAGTAGGTAAAAATGAATATTTTAAAGATGGATTTGGAATACAGCCAAATTTTTGGAGAGGACCTAACGACAATGATTATGGAAATGGAGCTCCACAACGTCTGCAGGTATGGAAACAATCCAGTAAAAACTTCAATGTTATAGAGACTAAAGTTTCACCTGAAGGAGATAATTTTATTGTTGATGTAACATATTTACTAGCTGCAGGAAATCTTTATAATGTTAAGTATAAAATACTTCCCTCTGGTATATTAAATGTAAATGTCCTATTCCATTCAACTGATGTTGAAGAAAAAAGTATTGAGGCTTCAGAAGCTGCTATTACAGCTACTTTCTCACCTGAAGCATCAGCAGCACGCAAAGCATCATCATCACTTACAGTTCCAAGAATTGGTGTTCGTTTCCGCTTACCCGCTACGATGAACAATGTTGAATATTTTGGCAAGGGTCCTGGTGAAAATTATGTTGACAGAGCATCGGGATCAAAAGTTGGTAGATACAAAACTACTGCTGATGATATGTATGTTGCCTATACCCGTCCTCAGGAGAATGGTCATCGTACCGACACAAGATGGGTCTCATTAACAGGTAAAAATAATGGACTTCTTGTAGTTGCTGACAATACAATTGGTTTCAATGCATTGCGAAATAGTGTGGAAGATTTTGATTCTGAAGAGGCTACTCATCGTCCCTATCAGTGGAATAATTTCAGCAGTGAGGAGATTGCTTCACGAGAAGATGAAAATGCAAGAAACAGAAAACCACGTCAAACTCATATTAATGATATTACACCGCAGGATTTTGTAGAAGTATGTATTGATATGAAACAGCATGGTGTAGCAGGATACAATAGTTGGGGTGCAAGACCACTTCCAGAATACAGTATCCCGGCCAATAAAAATTATTCATGGGGTTTTACTCTGATACCTATTTCAGAGAAATCTGACATAAACAGTTTGACCAAATTGAATTATTAAAACATATAAATCATCTGTTTAGTAAGATTGTAATCAACTAAATAATCAATAGGCGGACAACTCTTTGTCCGCCTATTTTGTTTCGATTTTATTTTATCCTCAATACAACTTAATTAAAGCATCCCCTGCCATACTCCTGTAAGGATAATGGCATTCAGTATCATATGGATAAATAGATTAGGAATGAAAATAAACTATGATTGGATTTCCCTAAATACTGCCTTTTTGACACTTTATTCTATCGTTTTCACAGCAAATATCGTCTTTTTAAGTCATTTTGTCAGGCTCTCTCTTTTTTTTACTAATGGTATATATTTTGCTTTTTACTAGGTGTAAGTATAACAACTAATAAATAAGAAAGGGTAAATATTATGGCATTAATTAGAAGAACAAACAGTTGGTTACCAAGTGTATTCAATGATTTTTTTGGTAATGAATGGATGGAAAATAGTGCAAAATCTATTCCTGCAATCAACATCCAGCAAAATGATGAAGGATTTATTGTAGAGGTGGCTGCTCCGGGTATGACTAAAGAAGATTGTGTGGTCAGACTTGATGAGAATAAAAATTTGGTGATTTCATTTGAGAAAAAATCTGAAAATGAAGAAGTTAAAAAAGGAGCATACCTGAGACGAGAATTTTCTTATTCTCAATTCCAAAGAACAATGCTATTGCCGGATGATGTTGACGAAGATAAAATCACTGCAAGTGTAAAAGATGGTGTTCTAACTATTGAAATTCCTACAATTAAGGAGAAAACGAGCTTGAAAGAGAAGTTGATTGAAATTAAGTAATCAATTTTAAGAGAGGTAAATTTGTTTAGGTTATTAATGAAGGGTGGATTATTATTAATTCACCCTTTAAATTTTTCTTTCCTTTAAGTAAATAAGAAACATCTTCATATACATCTTAATATCGCTATCATATTTTAATCCTGAAATAATCGCTTCCGCCTCTTCTAACAAAACATCCATTTTGTGATAAGCTTCCTTTATTCCATTATATTTTTTAGCAAATTCTAGAAGCTGCTCAATATTTTCATCACTGTATTCTCTTTGATTTAAGATATCCATCATTGAACTACTCTCCTCTTCAGGTGCATTTCTTAGAGCATATATCAATGGCAGAGTGATTTTTCCTTCGCGTATATCCTTTCCTGTAGGCTTACCAACATCAGCATTGAAATAGTCAAATATATCATCTTTGATCTGAAAACATATACCTAGAAGTGTGCCTAATCGTATAAAATGTGAGATAAGCTCTTTATCAGCTCCACCGGTTATAGCTCCTATTGCCAGACTAGCTCGTATCAATGAAGCTGTCTTTTTATCAATTACATCGAAATAGGCGTCCTCATCAATAATTATCTCACTTGCAAGTGAATACTGAGATAGTTCTCCGGAAGCAAGATTCTGACCCAATTCAGAAATGATTCTTACAATCTCAAGGTTTTTAGTCTTAACACTCTCAGCTAAAGCTGTAGATAGCAGATAATCTCCAACCAAAACAGCTCTGGTATTATCATAAACGGCATTCATTGAACTTCTTCCTCGTCTTAAATCAGAGCGATCAATGACATCATCGTGAACAAGAGTTGCAGTATGCAGCAATTCAATTGTTACAGCACCGTGGTATGTCTCCGGAATAATTCCTCCACAAGCTTTCGCTGTCATTAACACTAATATTGGTCTCAAACGTTTTCCATTTGTGCTAAAAACATATGAAATCATTTCAGAGAGTTTCTGATCTTTGTTTTTAATAGACTCTTGCAAATATTTATCGAAAACAATTAACTCTTCCTGAAGAAAATCTTTAATTAGTCTACTATGATCCATCGCATACCAAATTATATGTACAAAAGTAAAAATAATTCTACTCAAAGCAACAAATATTAGTAACTTTACCAATCCGTACACCGTTTTATAGAAAATTATGAACAAAAACAAACTTTTCCTACTCGACGCATATGCGCTAATATACAGAGCCTATTATGCATTTATTAAATTCCCGAGGATTGATTCAAAAGGAAGGAATACTTCTGCAATTTTTGGTTTTATAAATACACTTGAAGAGGTTCTGAATAAGGAAAATCCTACACATATTGCAATTGGTTTTGACCCAGACGGTCCAACTTTCCGACATCTGGAATATGAATCTTATAAAGCCCAAAGAGAAGCTACACCAGAAGTAATTAAAGCCTCAGTCCCCTATATAAAAGAGATAATCAAAGCTTATAATATCCCTATACTTGAAGTGCCGGGGTATGAAGCTGATGATGTTATTGGTACTGTTGCAAAGAAAATGGACAGGGAGCAGTTTGATGTGTATATGATGACATCAGACAAAGACTATGGTCAGCTTACAGAACCAACTATTTTTATATACAGGCCAAAGTATGGTGGTAATGATTACGAAATACTTGATGATAAAAAAGTCATAGAAAAGTATAATATTGAATACCCTGCCCAGGTGATTGATCTGCTTGGCTTGATGGGCGATAGTTCTGATAACATACCTGGTTGTCCCGGTATTGGAGAGAAAACCGCTGTTAAGCTGCTTAAGGAGTTTGGATCTATAGAAAACTTGCTTGAGAATACAGATCAACTGAAAGGAGCGCAAAAGCGCAATGTTGAAGAGAACAAGGAACAGATACTGTTATCAAAGTATTTGGCTACTATCAAAACAGATGTACCTGTTGATATTGAGGCGGATGAATTACTTCTTAGAGAAAAAAACGAAAAGGAATTGATGACTTTATTTGAAGATCTGGAATTCCGAACTTTACTTTCTCGAGTTTTTAAACAGGAACCGTCAAATAAAACAGTAGCTCCCTTGCAGGGTGAACTATTTGGCGACTCTTCATTTTCTTCAGAAACAGTTAATGTAACTACTGGTATTTTAACTTCAAAACCTGACAATTATATATTATCTGAATTAACTGATATCCACTCTACCCCACACAATTACATAACTGTAAAAACAGATAAAGAGATGGAATCTCTATGTAAATCATTACTTGAGCAGAAATCGGTCTGTTTTGATACTGAGACAACAGGAATGGATCCATTGTTAAGTGAGTTAGTAGGCCTTTCCTTTGCTTTTAAAGAGGGTGAAGCATATTATGTCCCAATATCAGAAGATCAGGAAACAGCCCAAAGACAGGTAAACATATTCAAACCCTTTTTTGAAAATGAAGAGATTGAAAAAGTAGGCCAGAATATAAAATATGATATTTTGGAACTTCGTAATTATAATGTTAGGGTAAAAGGTGCTCTCTTTGACACAATGGTTGCCCACTATCTGCTGAATCCTGAATTAAGGCATGGTATGGATTATATGGCAGAAACATATCTTAATTACAAAACGATACACATTGAAGATCTGATTGGGCCCAAAGGAAAGAATCAGAAGAACATGAGAGATGTAGAAATATCAATAGTTGCTGAATACGCAGCAGAGGATGCTGATATAACTCTGAAACTTAAGAATATACTAAAAGAGGAAATTAAAAATAATAACCTCACTACCCTATTTTATGAAATTGAGTGTCCGTTAATCTATGTATTGGCAGACATGGAATGGACCGGAGTAAGGTTAGACCTTAAAGCACTCGAGGAGTTATCATGTCAATATTCCGATGAACTTAAAAAGATTGAAAAGGAAATTATCGAAATGGCAGGTGTTGATTTTAATATCAACTCACCTAAACAGATAGGTGAAGTACTTTTTGACAGACTTAAGATTGTAGATAAACCCAAAAAAACAAAAACCGGACAATACAAAACGGGCGAGGAAGAATTAGAAAAAATCAGATCTAAACATCCAATAATCAGCAAGATACTCGAGCAGAGAGGGGTTAAAAAACTACTAACTACCTATATTGATGCTTTTCCACTTCTTGTTAATCCTAAAACAGGTAAAGTTCACACATCGTTCAATCAGACTGTTGCTGCAACAGGCAGATTAAGCAGTACAGATCCAAATCTTCAGAATATCCCAATCAGAGATGAGAGAGGAAAGGAGTTAAGAAGAGTATTTATACCTGACGATGGGTGCCTGTTTGTTTCTTCTGACTATTCACAAATTGAGTTAAGGATAATGGCACATCTTAGTGGCGATGAAAATATGATTGAAGCATTTAATAAAGGTCAGGATATACATGCTGCTACTGCCTCAAAGATATTTAAAATCCCTATTGAAGAGGTAGATCAGGATATGCGCAGAAAAGCTAAGACCGCCAATTTTGGTATCATTTATGGAATAACACCGTTTGGATTGTCTGAAAGGCTAACTATTCCACGAACTGAAGCAAAGGAGTTAATAGATGATTACTTTTCGACTTTTTCCGGAGTAAAAAAATATATGGAGAATAGCATAGAGAAAGCCCGGGAGCATGGATATGTTGAAACTGTATATGGAAGAAAAAGATATCTGCCTGATATAAGTTCACGAAATGCTACAGTCAGAGGTTTTGCTGAACGCAATGCTATTAACGCACCCATACAAGGTAGTGCAGCTGATATTATTAAGGTAGCCATGGTAAGGATTCATAAGCGATTAGAGCAGGACAATAAAAAATCAAAGATGATTATGCAGGTGCATGACGAATTAAACTTTAATGTTGTCCCAGAAGAGCTTGATTATATCAGAGAGATGGTTGTAGAAGAGATGGAGAACTCATATCACATGAATGTTCAGCTAAAGACAGAGATTGGGGTAGGAGAAAATTGGCTCGTAGCACACTGATGTTGGAAAACTTAGCTGAATATGGATATTGGGGACTGCTACTTGCATCATTTCTTGCTGCAACAATACTTCCTTTCAGTTCAGAAGTGGTCTTTTCAGCACTTATAGCAGCCGGACTTGATATGTGGACACTCATAATATATGCAACAATCGGCAATGCTGCCGGAGGTTCCACATGCTATTACCTTGGCCGTTTAGGAAAAGTGGAATGGCTTGAAAGATGGTTTAAGATTAAACCGGAAAGTATCGATAAGGCAGTAGGAAGATTACAGGGAAAAGGAGCATTGATGGGATTTTTCGGATTTCTTCCTGCTGTTGGGGATTTAGTACTTGTAGCACTCGGTTTCATGAGAGCAAACACTACCATGGTTATGATAAGTATGACTATAGGCAAGTTATTACGCTATATTTTGATTGGCTATGGTACAGGTGAGATCATAAAATGGTTTTAAACATCAATAATGTTATCATTTTGTAAAAGTAAATGTAATGTCAACAATATTATTTAATGAAATAGTTTTTGGACCTGTGCATAGTCGCCGCATGGGAACCTCTCTTGGAATAAACCTGTTACCATATGATGGCAAACTATGCTCTTTCGATTGTATATACTGTGAGTGTGGTTTTAATAAAGATTTTCGTACAAGGACCGGATTACCCGACAGAAAAGAGGTGAAAGCTGCACTGGAAGATAAACTATCGTTTCTCAAAAGTGAGGGCAGTACACTGGATGTAATTACATTTGCCGGAAATGGCGAGCCAACCATGCATCCAAAATTTAAAGAAATAATAGAAGACACTATAGAACTTCGGAACCAATATTACCCTGAAACTGAAATAAGTGTACTCTCAAATGGTATGCATCTCAAGAATCCCGGAGTTTTTGAGGCATTGATGAAAGTTGAAAAAGCGGTTCTGAAACTTGATTCAGCTTTTGATGAGACAGTAAGACTTATTGATCGTCCAAATTCACCAGACTACAGTGTATCCCGACAAATAGAATTATACAAAAAGTTCAAAGGTAATTTTATATTGCAAACAATGTTCCTAAAAGGTGAGTTTGAAGGTAAATTCATCGACAACACTTCAGAAGCTGAAGTTTCAGCTTGGTTAGAGCTCCTTAAAGCAATTAAACCAAAAGAGGTAATGATTTATACTATTGACCGTGAAACTCCCGCAGAAGGCCTTAAAAAGGCACCATACGAGTTGCTTCAAAAAATTGCTTCAAGAGTAGAAGAACTTGGAATAAGGACAAACGTCGCCGGGTGAACAAATTAGTGGCGCAATGGTTATCAATGTAGACTATACTATTTATAAATATTAAAAAATTATGAAAACATCCATTGATATAAGCTACTATCCATTGAATGAAGAGTACAAAGCTCCGATAAAAAAATTCATCAAGGCATTGGAAGAGAATGAAAATATAACAGTAAAATCAAACAGAATGTCTACTCAGGTATTTGGTCAGTTTGATGAAGTTATGGAAGCAGTTACAAAATGTATAAAAAATGCATTTGAACTGCCCAACTCCATTTTTGTTCTTAAAATCATAAATATGGATCGCGAATAGAGTATCACAACTCCAGGAAACTGCAAAATTCCTTATAGCGCAAATACAATTTATCATAAATAGATCTGTACTCTTCACGAGGGGTATATTGGGTCAATATACCCTGAGCCATAGCAAGCTGAGCCTTTTCCACAGATTCAAACAGACCTTTTGCAGTTGCTGCACACATAGCCACACCTAATGCTCCAGCCTGCTGTGCTTTGGCTATTTTTATAGGAATCCCCATTATGTCTGATAATATTTGCATTACGTAGGGTGACTTTAAAGATATTCCTCCAACTCCAATAACTTCTGTTATCTCAACTCCCTCATTAACAAGATGCTCCATAATTGCTCTTGAGCCAAATGCTGTAGCTTCTACCAGACTTTTGAAAATTTCTGAAGGGGTTGTTCCTAAATTTAACCCTGTTAATCCACCTTTTACTTCAGGGTTGTTAAAAGGGGTGCGACGACCGTTAAACCAGTCGTTTGCAATCATATCGGACTCATTAATTTCAAGTTGTGATGCCTCTTTTGATAGTTTGGATAAAATATCTTTGGTCACGGAATTCTTTTCCGGTAGAGATTTAACCGACCATGTAAGTATGTCTCTAAGCCATGCATAAACGTCTCCAAATGCCGATTGCCCTGCCTCTAGTCCTATATAACCAGGTATAACAGAACCATCTACCTGTCCACTTATACCATTAATATTTCTGCCTTTTAAATTCTCATACTGTGTAACAACAATATCACAAGTAGATGTACCTATTATTTTGACCATTTTATTTGCACCTATACCGGCACCAATAGCTCCAGCGTGAGCATCTATGATGCCAATTGACACATCAACGTCTGAAGGCAATCCAAGCCTCTCTGACCAACTTTTAGTGATTTTACCGCACAGTTGATCACTCGTGTAAGTTTCACTGCTTAAACGCGAAGCAAATCCGTTTAATAACGGATCCAGTTCTGATAGAAATCTCTGAGATGGATAACCTCCCCACTCTGCTGCCCACATACCTTTGTGTCCTGCAGCACATCTGCTACGTTTAACTTCTTCAGGTTTAAACCGGCCTGTCAGTAATGCCGGCATCCAGTCACAATGCTCGATAATGGCATAGGCCTCTCTTCTTACATGTTCGTTATTACGCAACACATGCAGCGCTTTTGCCCAGAACCATTCCGAAGAATAGACCCCGCCGGAACGCGATGTATAATCGGTCTCCCATTTACGGGCCAGGGCATTGATTTCATCTGCCTCCCGGATAGAAGTATGATCTTTCCAGAGGATGAACATTGCATCGGGATCGTCGGCATATTCAGGCAGCAATGCCAACGGTGTGCCGTCACGGTCCGTCAGGCAGGGTGTGCTCCCCGTCGTGTCAATTCCAAGAGCAACAATATTTTTCACTTCATCGGGTGATAATTGTGCCAATAAATCGTGAATCACCTCCACAAGTGAATCAATATAATCCTGCGGATGCTGCCGGTACCGGTTGGCAGAAGGATCACAATATAATCCTTTTTTCCAGCGGATATAACCGGAGATCGCTGTCGCCAGCTCTTTCCCGGATACGGCGTCTAACGCTACCGCACGACATGAATCGGTACCATAATCAATACCTATGACTAACTTTTCCATATCCATCTATTTTCCGTTACCCAACTTCTTGCTGCGTGCAATCGTAAAACTATAATAAGTAATAATAATAAATGCGACGGCAGGTACCCAGTAGGCGAATTTAATGCTCCCCGCCTGATCGGAGAGGATACCCTGCACTTGCGTCAGCAACGCTGCACCGGCAATCGCCATTACCATGCCCGAACCGGCAATCTTGGTATCATCTCCCAGTCCTCTCATGCCAAGGCCGTAAATGGTGGGGAACATGGCGGACATACAACCCGAAATACCCATCAAGGCATATACTCCCACAAATCCTTCTCCGTAAATCGTCAAAAGTGAACATATCACCGCCAGAATACCCAATCCCGACAATATGTTCACCGGCCGGGTATATTTCATCAGCCAGGTACAGATAAAGCGTCCAAGCACAAAGAGAATAAGCGACATGACATAGTAAGTGGCGCCCGCCTGCTCGGCTGTACGTGGCAAGAGTGCATCCAGTCCGATCACTTCACAAAGCGCGTAAAAACCTCCGGCCACCGGTTCTACACTCCGTAATGCACCAATAATTGCTTCCTGCGAAGGATTTGCTCCCAGACCGGCGATCACTGCATCCAAATCGAGTTGCTGCATGGCGTAACGGATAATGAACGACCAGACTGCGATCTGCGCACCCACATAGAAAAACTGTGCCAATACTCCCCAGACGTAATTCTTATTCTTTTTTAGCCGGCTCCATGTCGCTTTCAGGTCCAAACTCTTATCGTCATCCTGTGCTTTCGGCATTTTGGTGAATATGATCAGCAGTAACAGTACCAGCATCACTGCCCCCAGGATCAGATAGGCCATGGTGACGGCATTCAGTTCACCCCGTTGAATGGCAACCAGTTCTGACCCGCTCAGGACAGCCCTTTCGCCGGCCGTCATGGTATTCAACTGAGATAAGACAAATATCTGGCTGGCCAGCACACCGGTCAATGCACCAAACGGATTGAACGACTGGGAGAAATTCAACCTGCGGGTGGCCGTTATCGGATCACCAAGTGCATAGACATAAGCATTGGCGGAAGTTTCAAGTACTGATAATCCTGCAAACAATATGAATATGCCAAAAAGATAGGTAGCGAAACTCAACGGCGAACTGATATCATTTACCAGCATAGCCGGATAAAAGAGCATCGACCCCGTTATACAAAGCGAGAGTCCTAATAATACTCCTGATTTGAAAGTGCGTCTCTTGATAAAAATTGCTCCGGGAAGTGCGAAACAACCGTACCCGAGAAGGTAGCAGACTACCTGGATCCATGCTGTTTGCGTATCGGTCAGGCTCATGATGCGCTTGAACGCCGCCAGCATGGTGTCGGTCATATTGTTGGGTACCGCCCAGATAAAGAAGAGCGAAGTAAGAAGAATAAAAGGGAACAGGATCCCGGGAGGGATCAATCGGTGCTTTTCTACATTATTTGTGTTCATATTTATTTAGAATAAAGAGTAAAGAACAAAGAATAAAGACATAGGGAGTTCTTCTTCCCGGCTCTTACTCGTTTCATATATTATTTTTTAAAGAAGTCTGAGGTTGATAAATTTAAGAAGTGCAAATCAGCAGAGCTAAATCTGAAGTATAACCTATTCAAAGATCTTTCTCACTTTTTCAAGGTCTACTCCTAACAGTTTCTCAGCTATAGGAGAGAGACTTACCTCATCGCCCGTGAAATGGAATACGTTGTGTCTGTGCGACAGCGACTCTCCCGGTTTCAGGAATGCAGCGGGCGAGCAACTTTCCAGCTCCAGGAAGGGGCCCATAATGCTTCCGTCTTCCAACGGACCGTCGTTATAAGCATTCAACGCATCTCCGACAAGCGGATCCCTGTCAGGATTCCATTCCTGATTCAAATAGGTTGCATCCGAATCAGTATCAAATGTCACGATGGTCAATCGCTTTGCAAGCGGATCATAATTTCCTGCGATCGACCTGGTGCGTTTGGCATTCATTCCCAGTTTGCCTCTTGATTTTCCATCGGTTTTAAAATAGAGGATACCATTATCATCAACCAGCCGATCGGCAGGAATTTCACCGAAATAATCGGATGTCACCACCTTACCCAGTTCCTTCTCGTCACCGGTATTATAAGGGATCACAGTTACAGCAGCTTCGGAAGGATTGAACATATCGAGCATCCATATACAGACCGTACCGGTCTCCGGGGTCCATTCGAAATCATTGCCATTGACAATTTTGTTGGTTGTTTCATAGGCCACCCCATTCACTCCTTCAGGGATTTCAACCTGTAATTTACCTGTTATTTCACTGGGGGAAAGCAATGCAACTTTCCGTTCTATCGCAATATTCAGGAGACTCCCCAGGTAGTTCTTCTGTTCCATTTCCTTGACAAAAACAGCCTCTTTTGGAGTCACACGGTTCACCTCCCACTCTTCGATATCGATGGCTTTGGGAGTATGCCAGTTATCATATACCTGTTCTTTCCCCGGCTCAAAAAATATGGAATACTTCCCCCCTTCCGGGCCCAACCAGAAACGATCTTCTCCGCCGAAGCCGTTCATATGTTCATCTACTATACCCGCATCGAAGAAGTTATAATTTACGAATCCGTGACTATTACCTTCCGGGCCATTGGCCGTAGAAGTAAACACTTTTCCCTGATACTTCGCCGACAGGATTATTTGTGCCTTTTCATCTTCCGACTTCAGTACGATCAATCCCTCATCTTTTTCGGACAGATAGTTAAGATCATATCCGAAAGTTCCCTTTTCATATTCCTTTTCCATATTTTCTGATGTTTTCCCGTTGCCTGTACAGGAGAGTAAAATTGCACCCCCGATTATGGCAGGCAGTACACTGCGATAGATTTGTTTTAGTTGCATAAGATAAAAATTAGACACAAGAGCCAAGAATCAGGAACCAAGACATTTTATTGACAATATCGGTTACTTCGTAATTGGCCGCGTCGATTATTTAATAATTTCACTTGATTTTTCCGAATTTATCGAGAATACGGTTATAGGCTTCCGCCGCTGCACCGTTCCCCCAATCGTATATTGTAAATTCTCCCATTCCTTCACCTTCGGGGCTGGTATGCCCTCCATGGCCGTAATTTTCCATCATAAAGCCATAATCTTCCTCTCCGAAGAAGGGATACACTTTTTCCCATTGTGCTTTAGTGACAGGATTAAGGGGACTATACATCATTACAAACGATGCTTTCAGCGCAGCCCACCCTCTCTCATTGTACTCATCACTGTCTAAAAGTTTCCCGTATTGCAGGATCAACTCGGAGAAGAGACTCTGGCGGGAGTCGTTCCATTCGGCATCGGCATTCAATACCCCGAAACCGCCAAGCACATTCACATACATATAGGGCGGCTGCCACGAAGCCTGTGTCATCAGTAATTCATCGAGGGTACGCTGTCCCTGATCCAGATATCGCCGGTCGCCGGTCAGCCGGTAACATTCGAACAGTGCTTCGGCCGTCCAGAACATGGAGAAATTATTCTGTTTGTACATATTATTTCTGACGACTTTTTTCCCGACCAGGTGATCTGCTCCATACCGCGAACAGGACCAGTAGGTCTCGAAATCCTCCCATCTTCCCGAGGGAATGATGTCCCGGATTACCGCATCGATGGCTTTGAGACCTGCCTCTTTATATTCCTGTTTTCCGGTCAGCTCATAGAGTTTCAAAAGAAAAGTCACTGACATAGAGGTTTCAGGCGATTCATTCAGGTGAGTCATCGGTTGCAGCGTGCGCAGGTCGAGCCATCCCGGGAAAAAACCATTCTCCGACTGGATACCGAGCAATGATCCGGCGTATTGTTCCGCGTAACGAAGTAATCGTTCATCCTTTTCCAGTTCATCATACCAACGAAGCATGAGCAACGCGGTCCAGCTCATATCGAGAATATGGAATGGTGATTCGGCAGCATTCCAGGTATAAGGATTCCGGTTTGAATTTCCCCAGTAGCAGGCATCCCATCCCTTACTACGGTTATATTTTCTCCCCTCGATCTCCACTTCATGCATCTCTGTGCCGATCAAGCCGTAAAAGAAACCTTCAACCTGCGGAAAAGAGAGAGCCAGCTCTTTGGTAAGCAGCGCCTTTTCCATCAAGGTTGTGTTGCCGATCCTTCTGGCGTACCGGTACAACCCCCCGGCAGAACGCAGGGAACTGAACCATGCCTGATTCCATACCGAACGGAATTCCTGCTCATTGACTTCTCCCGGATAATTGGGGCTCTGCGTGACATTCACGATAAAAACCGGTGAACCGACCTTCTTACCGTCCAGTTCGAACTCCTGCCATACGTTATCCGCCCAACTGTTGAAAGCCCAGTTATAGGTGTGCTCCACATATCGTTCCAAATCGGCATCTACCGGATTCCCGGCCTGATAAAGATCATGCCCCCAACGATTCCAGAGGAAATCGAGTGGCCTCCTGAAAGGGTTTTTAAGTGACGCTTCGTCACTACGCACCATCAGGAAAAATCCGATCTCCACTTCTCCTGCCGGATATTCAGCACCCGGTTCACGGACAAACAGGACATGATCGTCGACCCTACTGTTACTCATCCCCAATACCAGGCGATTATTTTCGGCATCGAGATCGAGATACCATCTTACCGGAGTTCCCTTTTTCATAATATCAAGATCGGGGATAAGGGTAATCACCTGTCGGTCATCGGCGACGATCAGTGCCGGAGAACGGAATACATGCTGGTCGATAATATGGCTGCCGGTAGGTGTAAGGTGGGGCGTCCAATGGAAAGACGGGGTAAACCCGGGAATGACAACCACCTGCCAGTCATCCTGGCGAACAGTCTGGCCGGGAGAGAAGTTGAATTGTATGTGAAGACAATTCTCGTCCACCACCTCGATCCGGCTGGTTCCTTTCTCATTCCCCAACAGGTCGTACTGGATCTTCCGAACAGCTTTCTCCAATGAACGGGGCAGCTTCAGCTCCATCGGCAAAGATTGGCTCCCTACCCTGGCATCCTGTGCATGCACTACGGAAGAGAAAATCATAACCATACCCAACACTGTATAAATAAGCCTCTTTATCATATCTTTCAAATCATCAAAATCACCACATCATCAAATCAATTTACTCTTTCGAGTATGATCTGATTCAGTTCGAACTGGTTGGCTTTGTCATTGTTCCTCACATGGAAGGTGACAGAGTTAGTCTGGGAAGTGAGTTGTATATCCCCCACATGGACATTCTCCCTGAAGATTTCTTTGTCGGCTTTTGTCGAAATCCACTCCGACAGTTGATTCTGCCGTTGCCATACCTGGAAATCGGCCCCATTCGGCTTTTCGTGATAGTTGACCAATACCCTGTATTTCCCTTCGGGTACATCCGTAAGCATCACCCTGACCATACCCTGCCCAAAAGAGGTAAGCATCAACCCTCTGTCTAAGATGGCCTGTATTCCCCTGTCGAGGGTAATCTCCATCAGCTGCGGGAAATAGATATGCTTTTCAGGAAAGTAGACCTCCCTTAAATCCGCGGTCGGTTCCATCCGTTCTTTCAACGGTTGTGCCGCGTAAAAGAATGCAACAGACGTATAATCTACGGGAAAATTATTGCCTACCTCTCCATGTTCCATACCGTGATAGATTTCTTTCCCGAAAGACATCTTATCCGAAAGGAAAAAACGGTAGCCTCCGGTACGTCCCATGGGAAGGGAATAATCAAGCGAACCGTGTATCGGCATGCTGATTCCTCTGTCCCACCGGTCGAGCAGCGCATACCACCCTCCGTTATAATAATCTTCCGAACCGGTACCATGCAGACGCATTTTTCCATCCACATATGTGGTATCATCTCCCTCGAAGAAAAGAGTCATACCCGGTCGCAAACCCTGTGCCTGATGGATGGTCCCCACATAATGACCTTTTCCTTTGGTTTCCATAAAAGTATAGAACTGACCCGATTCAGGTTTTTCTCTTCTCCAGACGGTATAGAGTTTTCCTTCCTCATTGATATTTCTTCCGTTGTCGTTATAATACACTTTCACATTCACCGGTACAGCGTTTTGCTGTACTCCTTCCCTTTTCTCATAGATGAGTTTCATGGAAGCCGATCTATCGAAAGGCATGGGGAGGTAACAGTAGTTGGAAGTTTGCTGCCGTCCCATCACGATACTTCGCATAGCCGGTTTTCCGTAGGCATAACCGAAAAAATCAGCCAGGGGGGCATGGATGGCTTCTACCTGTTCATCATCCCATTTTGCGGAAAGGATGATATCTTTATAAATCCCTTCTAATGCAGTTCCACCGTCAATCTCAAAACCGACAATACGGCCCGAGGTTGTTTTCTCAAAGAAAGCTACCTCTTCTCCCGGTTCAATAGTAAATGATTTTTCTTCGGTACGGACATTGGACGATAAACCGGTTGCATAGCGGTTTACTGTAGGTGATATATCAGCCCATACGTCACTCACCTCTGCCAACAATTCTTTGTCGGAAGCGGAGAAATTCCCGGTCCAGCTTTCCACATTCATTCCGGGTAGCATCCGGTATTGAATTTGATGGAACATGATCCGCTCTCCCTGGAACACGATCTTTAATGATTTTGCGAATGGAATAGGGATATAGCTGTAATACCCTCCTATTTCGTTACCACAAACCGGTTTTACGAAAGGATAGACCTTTCCCGAAAAAAGATCCATAAAACGAATCTTCAGGCGTGGGACCCGTTCTCCATCGAAGTAAAACAACAATGTGTCTTCTGTAGGTGTAGGAGTCCATATACGGTTTACTACACCCGGTCCTTCAAATTCGGCCAGCACCAATCCCTCTTTCTCCTTACGAATGAAAGAATAGTTACCACTAAATCCGTCGTCGTTTCCTCCTGTCCGGTCGTAACTCGATTCCTGCTCGATCAATTGCCCATGACGGTATGTCGGCAGTCTGTCTACTTTTTTCAACAGCTCCACCTCATCGCTCCACCGGTAGGTTTGAGCTTGCCCGTTCATCTGAAAGAGAGATAATAAAAACGTAAAAATGAGTAATAATGTCTTCAATCCTATTCTCTTCATCATTCTTTCATTATATTTTAGTTATTCCTGTATCGATTTTATCATTCAGAGCATAGGGTTAATTCACTTCCAATTCCTGCCAGGAAGGAAACTTGGGAAACGGGGCATGAGGCTCTTTCTGATACCAGAAAGTAGTAGACGAGATATCCGATTTCTGTGGCAGATAACGGTGTCCATGTCTCCAACCCAGATCCTGAATAGTAATTCTCAGGTCTTTCTTAAACCGTATAGGATCCATCACATGCCAGCGATACATTCCGAATCGTTGTCCGGATCTGTAGGTAATATCGGGAGGCAATACCTGTACCAATCCGGCATAAGGTGTTGTAAAAGTAACGTACTTCCCGTGCCGGTCGAAATTATACGATCCGCAGAAATAATCCTCAGTTCCGGTTCCTATGATGGTAGGGAATTGCTTGTCTCCATCCATGAAGAATTTGATTTCTCCTTCGCCCCACCAGCCATTGTTATTCACCTGCCAGGCCATATAGACACCTACATAGTGCCCTTCTCCCTTTATTCCGTCGATAATGGTATAATCGGAGGTTTCATTCACTTTTGTGCGGCGGAATTGTGCATGGAAATAGGCAGCATCCTCAGGTACATCGGTCAGCGTATAATCGATCTGATAATAGAGGTTCATCGGCTGTTCATCATTGATATTAGTCATGGTGATCCTGCATTTTTTGCGGAACGGCATCACCCAATAACAATTGAACGCACTACCCGGATTGACGGTTACAGGCAAGGAATTCAGATGGGCATATTCATTCCACCCCATGCCGAAGAAATCACCCACAGGTGCCTCTACTGACGGTTCCGTTTCATCATCCCAGTAGATACGTATAATGGAAAAACGCCAGTTGCCTGTCGGCGTCATCCAGATATGCTGAATAGCACCCGGCCCTTCAATTTCAGCCATTGTGAAAGTTTCACCCGGATTGATCGTCACAAACGGATTCACCTTCCAGCCCTGTCCCAGATCACGTGCAGGATTTGTGGCATTGGCCGTATTGCGGGGCGCGTTGGGATCCGGGATAGCCATTCCCCCTTTCCCTTTCTCGCCGGTAAAATTTTCCGGACTGATAGAACGTGTTTCCGCATTGGATAGCCGATATAGGTTACCCATATTCAAATCCAGACCATTGAAATCACGATTTTGGGAAAAAACGGTTGTCGTGAATGCAATACAAAAAAGAAAAAAGAAAGTTGTTTTTAAACGCATAATAAACAAATTAAAATTTATTGATATTCTTATTTTTACAGATTAATTTCTTTCCCAAAGATATTATATTTATTCACATCAATCGAACCAAACAACACTTCTAAGCGGGGTTTTCCATTTTTTAATGAGAGTGTGCCAAAGCCTGTACCGGTACTGATAAAACTGGTAAAATCTCCTATTTTTGAATCAATATACAGTATTTTATCTACTGCATCGTATCTGATCCCCGTCAGCGCTTGTATCATGGCATAACTTGCCATTGCCCTGGCATACCAATGCCCGCATTCATATTCATTAAAAGGGTTTCTTACAGAACCGTCGTACCTGTCACGGCAGATGCGCACTATTTCCAGACCTTTTTCTATCTCTCCTTTCAGCATCAGATGGCTTGCCACCTGGTATTCAATTCCGGTCCAAACTTCATTACTATAAACAAACGGTAGAGATAATGCTCCTCCTTTCGGCCATGAGCAGAGTAATAATCCTCCGTCTTCACCACAAGCATACGTCGGTCGTTGCGGATTGTAATGATCGAGTAACGTTGTTTTCAGATTGTATTTATGTACTGCCTTCAGGTGACTGGTAACCATTTTATTATCTATTATTTCCGGAAGTCCGCAGACGGAGGCCATCCACATTCCCAAGATCCCATCCGAAAGGCAACCGGTACCATATTGATATTTAGGCCCCTCTTTTTGTAACAAAGCAATGGCCTCTTCAGAATATGCACCACCGAAAGATTGTACATTTACCGGATTAGGGGCTTCCAACCCTTCCCATTGAATTTTTTGAATAAAATACTCACCATCAAAGAGGTCATTTTCAATATACTTTTACCTTTTGTCAGTAAAGCCTGGTAATCTTTATAAGGCTCCTTCAATGTTTTGCTCATTTCAATAAAGGCCGTGAGTGCACCCAGATAAAAGCTGGTGCACATTCCATCAGGCCCCCAAAATTCAATATCATAAGTATTATGATGCGGCTCCTCGAGGCATCCTTTCCCCTTCGGATCCCACGTACGGATACAATAATCGAGGCTCTTCTTCACATATGGATACAACGATTTCATCCATTCCGTATCTCCACTGATCCTCCAATCCCGGTAGACTTTCATGATTCCTCCCAATTGACCGTCTGCCGCCGCATGGAAGCTATGATCGGTAGGAGTAATGGGAATGTTGGTCCTGAAATTCTGATGCCCTTCTTCGTTCTGGCTTACTTTAAATTCCGTCTCACGTAATGTCCGTTCCAAAGCAGGAAAAAGATGAGGAATAGCCTGCGCATAATTCCATACATGCGTACAACTTCCGTGACAACATCCCGAATCGTCGTTACACCCTTCCCATGCCCAAAGCCTCCCATCGGATACACGTAAAACGGTGGGTGATTTCAGTATGGTCAGGTTGGCTGCAACTGCTTCCAGCACTTCAGAGGGGAGGGTCGAGTCATAAAAGGATCTACTGAATAATTCGGAGTATTCTTTCAACGTTGTACAGTTCTCGTTCCAATATCCGATTACACTGTCCAGATTCTCAAATCGGGTTGCATACCAGGGACGATAATAGGAATTCCCGGGAGTTACAACACCCACTTCCTCGGATTCTATAATTTCCCATCCTTCTGAATAATCACCTTCAAAATCAGCCAGCAAAATCGCTCCTGAAGAGGGGGAGGAGAGTATCTCATCATGACGGTCGGTTAAAACAAACTGGTCGGCGAGAATATGTCCCCATGCGAATGTATCAAGATCAATGATTTTCAACCGGGCAGTTTTTCCCGCATATTTTTTCAAATCCCAGATTACTTCCGTTAATTGTTCTGTATTGTTTCCCACCGCAGTCTCCACGATCCGGTCATTTATCCACAGGTTGACAGATGTTTTTCCCTTTTGATTCCCGCCTCCCACTAAAAATTTGAGGTATCTTTTGCTGATGGTAAACTCAGGAGAGAGCAAAGTTCCCACTTGTCCATCCCCATTCGGATCAAAAGAGTTCAACAAGCCCTGCCCTATATAACCCGACACTTTTTGCTGACCCTTTACCGGTTGCTTTGCTGTTTTACCGGTAAATGCCGGTCCGGTAACAATTCTTTGTCCTATAGAAAGATCCGATTTAGGAAGATACCAACAGAAATTGACTTTCACTGTTTTTTCTTCACCCGGTTTCAAATTTACCGGCAGATAGACAGAAGCTCCCGGAGAAACTCCTTCAATGGGAGCATTACCAATAATCTTTGCACCCCTGATGTTATCCCAAAGGATCGTCTGCGAATCAAACCATCCACCCCTGAACCAGCAATGATCGGTCACAGCATTATTATCGTCCAGATAAACAGCAAATCCTCCAATTCCATTGTTGCCGTCTGTACCGGCTTTGGTCATTCTAAAGCCATTTTTCTGCCCGGATATATACCCTCCCTCATCAATAAAATTACGGGCATTGTACGAGAAGACGGCTTCAATCACCTCATTGAATCTGTTTTTAAAGGAATATTCCAGTACTCCCACCGGAAGGCTTGAATTATCCTCATCAGTAGGAATAAAGGGACTCCAGCCGGTAATTTTTACATCCAGTGGAATATCTTTATCTTCTAAATCTATTATTCCAAAAGGGAATCTGGCTCTGAACGAACCTTTCTCAAACCTCGGTAACCCGTAATTCCGGTTACCCAAACCATTTCCACTTCCGCGCGGGCCAAACAGTTTCCAGGTAGGAACAGTTGATTCCAGCACTTTCGCTCCGTTTTTTATCCCTTTAATACTGATAGCTGCAAAAGCATAGGGCGTATTGTAGATCTCCGGGCGATGGTTAACCGATAGGTGAGAAATCGCTCCGGTTCCCTCCAGGCAGAACATGCCGGCACCTATGCCTCCAACCGGAAAAGCCACTTTGCTTAAGTACTCATTCCTGTATTCTCCGTTATAGCTTCTCTCGGTTCTTTCAAGCTGAAAATTCAATTTTTCAGGGTTATTTGATCTCAATAAACTTTCAGCCGATGCAAAGCCGGGAATATTTGACGCGGCAATAGTGCCTAAGCCAATTTTTTTTAGGAATGTCCTGCGATTATTATTCATTTTACCTCTCTAATTTTGTATCTTTCCGATAAACTGTTGCGGTGACAACGGAGTAATTCCAAAGATAAACTTTTCTCCGTTTTTAAATGGTGAATTCAACTCGAAATTTTCGATGGATATACCTCCCGGTATTGGTGCCTCACTTGCCCAATAAGTAAAGCGGCCGGTAATTACTCCCTTTAACTCTTTATGGGGATTCTCTTTTATCCAATACTGGGTTGCATGTTTACCCCTGTATTGCCAATGCAGTTTCGTGTCGTGCGTAAATACAGTCCGGCTGTAATCTTCCTCATCGGGGGCGGCAATAAAATAGACGTTACTCTTTTTATCCCGTATCATCCTCTCTTGTGAAAAATATTCACGTGAAGTAAAATGGATATCCTTATAATCGGGCCATATTTCAAGTGAGGATATTTGTTTGTCTCTGAAGAAAAGCATCCTCAGACGGGCTTTGTTTCCCATTGTCGCACTCGTTATGAAATAATCCAGATTCACAGAACCATCATATTTATACGTGGTTATCTCAAATTCGTAAGGACGGGATTCAAAAAACCGAAGACGGGCATATACTTTGGCACCGTTATCAAAAGGTTCGGAAAAGACATACAATGTCAGCGTCTCCTCTCCGTCTATCTTTTCCACTATCCCTCTTGTCGGGTATTGCTCATTTAAGGGTAAAACAGCCGTAGCATCGTCAGAGCTCCAAAAACGTTTACCCCTTTGCTCCTTATCAAGGCTACTTATTTCAAGTTCCGAATACCCACGTTCTTCAGCTCCTCCTGGAATTGGCTCAAAAGCAATGAAATTCATCACCTCAGGAAATCCATAATCCAGATATGGAGTGTAGATCCTGATCAGTCCTCTGGGGCCCGGTAACGGAGCCAATCCCACAATTATACCATTGGCATGGCCCCATACCGGCATAGCCGGTTTTCCCTGTACCGGTTGTATCCATGCGCCAACCGTATCGGGAGGCGCCAATTGCTTCCAATCCAAAAAACTCTGCTGAGCACCCGAAGGGGTAATTATCAGTAAAAATAAAAAGAATAATAATTGTCTCATATTTCTTGTTTTCAAAAATTCCCCATATCTGCTATTTCGGCTTTCATCAAAAAAACATTGTACGGCATCCACATCGACATCAGGAAATAGAGGTTGTCGCCGTTTACGGACAGGGGATGAAAATAAGATCCGTATAATTGCGCATAATCCTTTCCCGCGGCCAGTTCATAAGGTTCACTCCAGGGGCCGGTAATCTGTTCCGCTGTACGCATGGTGATATTATACCTGTCGCCATTGAAATAAGCAATGAACCACTTGTTAAATGTCTCACTATAGATGAACGACAACTCACCCACCTTATCATCTATAATGACGGTTGCCAGGTTTTCATCTCCTTTGATCCATTGCCCGGAAGAGCCGTTCCAATATTCATACTGATCCCGGTTCTCAATATCAGCTTCACGAAACCGGGCAAGAGCCGCTTTGCTGTCCCGCCCGGTTTGTGTGCCGATCATATATACATATCCGTCTTTCTTAAAATATCCACCTTGTCCAAAGGGACTATTGGAGGAGAAGGTAACTCCTTCACACTTCTCCCATGTCAGTCCGTTATCGGTCGACTTGTACATTCCCGAATAATTAGTGATCCAGCCGGCCCAGTTCCTCATATTGAAGTAATGGACATAATCAGCTCCATTGGCGCGAATGGCTGCTGTGGGAATAGAAGTCCAGTCGCCATTACCCGAAGCGTCCTTCCCGCCATATATAATTTCACGGGCATCTCCCCTGGCATCGGTCGCCATACTGCTGAAGGTCAACCCGTCATCCAGGTTTTTATCTTCTGAAAAAGCCAGCACATTACTTCTCCAACTACCTCCGTTAGGTCCGGGATTGGTGGGGTTCGGTTTGAAATCCCGACCGAAGGTATCCCCAAAGAATATCCCATATTTACCCGATTCCATTTCCCAGACAATGCCCAGATCGGTCCCACCCACATTCCAGTTTAATGTATTATTGGGACTGGGGAATGTCTCTCCGGATACCGGGGCACCGGTCACACGTGCTATCCGGCTCACATTACGGATAAAAAAGCCCCACCGGTTATCTACATTCAGTGAAATATCTTTAGAGATATTTCCATCCAGATAAACAGCTTTCAGTATCAATCTGAAAAAATCAGGATCAGAAGCTCTCACTTGGTATGTAAAAAGATAAGAGGAAGAGAGTTCGCTCCGGCTGATCTTTTCCGAATAACTTTCTCCTCCACTCTTATTAATGACCAGATAATCAATATTGTCAAGATTTTTAAACTGGAGAAGTGTGGAAACAGTTTTTGTCTCCTTGTCGGGTATGAGATCGGTTTCGGCCGACGAGATCTCATCAACCGGAATATAAGGCTCATCACTGCCTTCTTCTTTGCTACAGGACGATATAATTATCGTAATGATAGCAAAGGCTATAAGTATCCAATAATTTCTATTTTTTTCCGGGCTCATACACTTTTTTTCGGCTATATGCTATTTATTCAATTCTCTGTAAACAAAGATAAAAGGGTGTACCGCTAAGCGGTGTGACTAAAAACATGCACCTCGCTTTCGGTACACCCTCACTACTTATGGTATCACAGTTGTCATTCAATTTTAATTACTACACCTTCAGAAAAGACCCTGTCGGTAAACCCTTCTTCTTTTGCTTCGGGAGTCAGAAAACCCAGCAATTTGACAATAAACCGGTACTCTTTATTCGGATCTATTGTAATTTGTGCAGAGTTGATCTCATCGAATACGGAGATTCTCTGTCTGTAAATATCATCCTCCACCACCTGAATACTTGCTTCCAGTGGTCGATTGAAGTCCTGGGGGATATTGCCGGGTATCTGCCATGAGAGTGTAACCACATTGCCTTCCAGCGTATAAGACAGATTCTCTACTTTAGGTAAGGAATGATTAAAATCTTTCCTGTCGATAATATCTCTGTCGTAGCACCCTGTAAACAGTACTAAGATCAGTGTTACAATAATCAGTTTTCCATTTTTTCTCATAACCATAGATTTTTTTCCGGCATCAATATCCGGGGTTTTGTGTATAGTTACCTTTGGCCCATTTCATCTGATTTTGCGGAATCGGGAAAAACTCGTCCCGTCCGGAAGTGAAGCGGGCATTTGCCATCCATGAGAATCGTGTCTTCTCCACGGTAAAATAGTTATTCATGACCTCTTCCAGGACACCCCAACGTTGTAGATCGAAGAAACGGCGTCCTTCACCGGCCATTTCCAGGCGGTTTTCCCACTGCATTGCTTTCCAGGCAAAATCCTTATCCCATACACAGTTTTCACCTGGTTTATAGACCCCCACATGATAGTTCATCACCGGTGTACCATCGGCCTTGATCAACCAACCAGTGCTATTGGCAGCCCGTTCACGAACTTTATTGACAGGAATTAATGCCTCATTCCATCTGTCCAGTTGAATCAATACTTCTGCTTTCCAGAGCAGGACTTCATCGTAACGGATCATCCGCTTGTTCATCGAATTGAACTGCCATCCGTCATACAGGAGACAATCGCAACCGGGATGAGGTAATTCTTTCACTGATTTCAACCAACCATATTCAGCTCCGTTCCTTATCCCCCTGCTTTCAAAAATCAGATCAGGATCATATTTCCACGGATGTCCGGGCACACCGACCGTATGGCTGAAACGGGGATCCCAATTGTACTTATTAAAATAGTCCGGATTTCCCGCTTCAACAAGTGCTATATTATCACTTCCATCCGTATTCTTGATATAATCTCCATAGCTGTCATTATTATAGTCATCAAACAGCGGCAATCCGTCAGGACCTGTCTTAAAGGCATTCCCCATATTATAACTGATATGATGGAATCCGCAACATTGGAATCCTGCCCAGTTCCAGGGGTGATTCAATCCTTCCCCACGATTGATTTTTCCTCCGGTAGAGCTGCCATCATCAATAGAATATTGAATTTCCCAGATCGATTCTTTGGTATTATTATCGGAAGTATGAATAAAGTTTTCCCCGAAATCCTGACAAAGGTCTACTTTACCACCTTCCTGGTCGGTCAGCTTGTTCAGGTAAACCAACGCCTCCGAGAGCCGGTCTTTATTGATATTGACCACCTGATGCCTGTCGTTCTGCTCATATGCCATGAACATCAGGGTTCTGGCCACCATTGCTGTGGCTGCATTTTTATCTACCCTTCCTTTCTCCGGTTGTACATCGGGCAAAGCCTCTTCAGCATCTTTAAAATCACTCAATATCCGTTCCCAAAGATACTGGTCATTCGGAAAACTGGAATCTCTGTTGGGAATCGCTTCAAATTCAGCCGAACTACCCACTACATTTTCATCGATATAAGGTATATATTTGAAAAACTGTTTCAACCTGAAATGAACGAAAGCCCTGAGAAACTTCATCTCCCCTATTCGGACACTCTTCAAAGGATATTCCTCTTCGGATATGTTATTGAGCTTCTGTATCGCGGTATTGCTGCGCTGGATAATCTGATAGGAAACATACCACGGATAATCGATCGGCCAACCATTGGCAGTCAGATTCACAAAGGTTTCCATAAAACCCCATCCGTCACCGCCATCCCAGACGCCCCCACCACCCTTATATGAGTCGTCAGACCGCATAGAGCCGGACCACCAGGGCGAAAAAGGAGAATCCCAGGATGGTATATCGGTAATCCTTGCATAAGCTGCTGTCACAAAACCTTCTATATCTTCCGGAGAATTCAGTAATCCCTCATCCAGTACCTGTTTAGGATTCACTTCCAAAAGATCGGAGCAGTTATTTGCCGTAACAAGGAAGGTGACGAGCAAAAAGATATATTTTAATCGTTTCATAATCTATAAATTTAGAATGTTACATTAACTCCAAAAGCCATGGTGAATGGTGTCAGATAACCGTACCCCGGCATTTCAGGATCAAAACTGGTATATCTGTCTTTTCCCCATCCTTTTTTCAGCGTAAGTACATTACGTGCCGAAGCATAAATCCGAAGGTGTTGCATCATCATCGCATTCGTAAGCTGTTTCGGGAAGGTGTAACCCAGTTCTATATTTCTCAACTTCAGATAGGAGCCGTCTTCAACAAAATAGGAGGAAAACCGCTGCTCGCTATTTGGATTTGAATTGGACATAGCCGGAATATCGGAATCGGGATTATCGAAATACCATGCATCCAGTATTCTTTTTTCATGATTCTTTCCAGCGGGAACCGAGATATTCCAAAGATCACTTTCCTGTTTCCAGATATTATTTACCTTATTACCATATACACCCTGGAAAAAGATGTTCATATCAAAATTCTTATAACCGAGGTCAAAGGTGATCCCCCCGAAAAAGTCAGGATCGGTAATTCCTATAAAAGTACGGTCATACAATTCATCAACGACCCCATTCCCATCCAGGTCCTTATAACGGATCCTTCCGATGGCCTTTCCTGTCTGCTCGGCATGGGCATCCACCTCTTCCTGGGTTTTGAAGATCCCATCGGCCACCATTCCATAAAGGATATTAGGCGTTCTGCCTAAGACAAAATCATGCATACCGTCACCCGGATACCTGTTGACCACATTTTCGGGAAGTTCGACCAGTTTTGTCCTGTAAGAACCGATATTGGCCGTTATGGCATATTGAAACTCAGCGGTTGGATCGTTTCTGTAAGTAATCTCGAATTCAACACCCTGATTATTCATATTGGCTCCATTGATCCACGGCTCTCCTCCTTCACCCATAGCGGCAATATAAGGAACCTGTACCAACACATCGTTTGTCTTTTTAAAATAATAGCTTAACGAACCGAACAGGCGTTGATTCAGAAAACCAAAATCGACTGCAATATCAGTCTGTTTTGTCGTTTCCCACTTCAGATTTGGATTTCCAAGCCAGGTTCTCCGGTAACCAGACCAAAGCGGTCCGCTTTCATTGCCTTCTATCGGATAGGATGTACCAAAATAATCGGTTGTAAAAGGTGTGGAAGTATATCCGCGCGGCAATCCCTGCACGCTTCCGTTGGCACCCCAGCTTGCACGAAGCTTCAGATCAGATACTGCTTCCACGTCAGCCATAAAGGGTTCGTTGTTGATTCTCCATCCGGCCGAAACTGCAGGAAAAATTCCATACCGGTTGTTCGCACCAAAGAGTGATGACCCATCTCGCCGTAGTGTAAATGAAAGGAGATACTTTGAGTCAAGGGCATAATTTACTTTTCCAAAGAGTGATAAATAGACATATTCATCTGCCGAACTCCCCAATGAATATTTTGTACCGGTAGTCACACCGATATGGGCAAAATCCCTGTCTTCAAGGTATATCCCTTCCCTTCTGGCCGAAAATCCTTCCTGTACGAATCGGGTAAATTCGGTACCCGCCACCGCATCCAATGAATGTCTTCCGGTATTCAGTGAATAGGAAAGGGTATTGGTCCATACATAACTCAAAGGATGCGACTGGTAGCTTCCTACATAATTTTCCCCGTCGCTGTTCCTTCCGCCGGTCTCAGACCAGATGCCATCGACCGCCCTGTTATAGGCATTACCGTAATCTACCCCGAACTGGGTACGGGCCGATATTCCTTTCCAGATATCAAGGTCAAGGAAAATATTACCGATTATTTTGACATAATTATTGATATTGTCTTTATTCATTGTCAACAGACGTACCGGATTGGTAAAATCATCGAAGCCGGGAGCTCCCGCCCAGTTTCCGTTGATGTCGTAAACCGGCCCGGCAGGAGGATTGATCATTGCCCAACGGGTTTCGTTCGAATTCCTGTATTGCAGATAGGTCAACGCGATATTCTCACCGATTTTCAACCGGTTATTCAATAAGGCGTATTCCGTATTGGCACGCACCGAGTATTGTCTGAAAAAGGTATGAATTTGCGTACCTTCATTGTTATAATAACCCAATGAAAACAGGCTCTTTGACCGATCTGTTCCTTGAGAAACGGTCACCTGATGGTTTGTCATCATCGCGGTACGGAAGATTTCGTCCATCCAGTCGGTATCCGAGCCTCTGACAGTCTGTTCCGGATTGAGCCATTCCGCCGGTTTCACCCCGTCGAGCACTGCCAATCCGTTGTCATTTCTGTGCCAGGTAAAATCATAGGTAGTGGGTAATGACATGGATACGCCATACACTTTCTCGTCATATGCCTGCGCTCTGAAAGCAGCTATTCCGTACTCTTCGGCATTCATCAACCGGGGTTTGTTCACAACGGAACTGAATGAAACACTTCCGTTATACTCAACGGAAATGGCGCCCTCTTTCCCTTTTTTTGTTTGAATCAAAATTACGCTCCCTGATGCGCGTGCACCGTATATACTGGCTGAAGCAGCGTCTTTCAATATCTGAATCGATTCTATATCTCCGGAATTAATGTCTCTGAGGTTGAGATTTTCCGTAGGCATCCCATCCAATACGATCAACGGTTTTACTCCACCTGAAAGGGAGGAGAGCCCTCTAATCTGAATATTCACATCTTCAGCAGGATTTCCCCCGTTTGTTGTAATATGGACCCCGGAAAGTTTTCCCTGCAACGCTTTCATCGCATTGGCCGAAGGATTTTTGATGATATCACTGCTTGTCGCCATGGAAACCGATCCGGTAAGATCAGCTTTCCGCTGTGTCATATAACCGGTATAGACCAGTTCTTCCAGCATGGTAGCATCATCTTCCATCACCACATCAATTACCGTCGCTCCTCTCACGGATTGTTCCACTGTCCTCTTTCCGATAAAGGAAAAAACCAGTACCGCATCCTCTGAAGGCACATTTAGCTGGTATCTACCATCCATATCGGTGATAGTACCCACAGTTGTACCTTTCACATATACACTTGTTCCCGGCAAGGGGTCATTGGTATTTTGTTCTGTAACAACTCCTCTGATGGTTTTAGCCTGTTGTATCTCGTTGGGTGTCTGGGCTGCAAAGGTATAAAGAGTGAATCCCAGAAACAGACAAACCAAAGCGAGTTTGCTTATAAAATTTTTCATATGATTAAATTTATTGATTGATCACTCATTTCCCCACAACTGCGGGTCATTTCCTTTCGCTTTCCGCCATGCATCTCTCCAGCGGTGCATATCCATATGGTTGATGAAAGGCTTGGGTTTGCGTACTTCCTTAGATGGCGCCGGAGGTAATTTCACCGCATTGTCCTGGTACCAGTAAGCCACAGTGGCCAGATCAAGGGTGAGATTGTTGTTGTGCCCTGTTTCAATGGTTCCTTTCACTTCTGTTTCAAAGAAAATGGGGTCATTGATAAAAAACCGGTATACATGGGTTCTTCCCAGCCAGCCTATATCGTTATTCACCCTGGGATAACCGAAATGGGGATGTGAGAACGGCTCTTTGGGACACCAGGAGGTATTGAAGAAATCTTCCGTACCGGTGCCGATCAAAGAAGGAGTCTTCTCCCCGTCGATAAACCACATATCATCTCCCTCGCCGTACCACATGGGGGTAGGAGAGTGCACGTAATAATTGATCCCTACAAAATGCCCTTTCCCTTTGGTTTCGATAAAAACATAGTTCCGGTCTAACCGGGTATTGGGCTTCCATTCACCTGTCAGTGCCCATTCAGTTTCTCCTTCAGGCAGGGCTTTGGATAAACTGTGATTATACCAGGCGTGAAAACGGCCCATTCCTTCGGGGAGTTCCGCCATCTCCAGATAGTCTACATAAAAATAGAAAGCATTGATCGTCTTATCGGTCTGATTCTCAATCTCTATTCTCGCTCCTTTCTCAAAGGGCATCGCAAAATAACTGCTCAGTCCTGTTCCGTTCTCAGGTCCTGCCGACAAGGGAAGCGAAGCGTAATTATACCGCTCGTCCCATCCCTGTCCAAAGAAAGGCCCGATAGGTGATTCCACCGAGGGATAATCGTTCCCGTCCCAATACATCCTGATAATGATATCGTTCCTGCTTAATTCACCGGGCGGAGGAGCAATGGTAATCCAGATATGGTTGATCACACCGGTCCCTTTTATCTCCGCAATAGTTCGTTTTTCACCGGGCTTGAACGGTTCCAGATGGTCCCGGTTTCCTCCTGTGGGATCGGTACTGGATATCCTCCTGTTTTTCATGCCCGACTTCAATTTTGCCAGTTCAAACATCTCCCCCATCGACTCTGTTTGGGAAAAGAGGGGTAATGAAAGCATAATTCCCAAAATAAGGGTGCTTAATTTCAGCATTTTAAGGTTAATTCTCTCCATTCTATCTATTTATTTACAATTTAAGAATACGATTGATATAAGATTATTACACAAAGGATTACAGACTCTATAAATCTTTATTCTTTACTCCTTACTCTTTATTCTTATCTATACACCGGTCCGTAAGCAGCACAGGCACGGTAATCCGCCCCTTCGTTATCAGAACCGAATGCGGACCATGCATCCGGACGGAAGATATTTTCATCATCCACATTGTGCATATTCACCGGAATAGAAATCGCCGAAGCCAGTGTGATCAGGTCGGCACCGATATGTCCATAACTGATAGCACCGTGATTTGCACCCCAATAGTTCATCACCGAATAGATATCTGTAAAGCGGCCTTTACCGGTGATGCGCGGTACGAAGAAGGTAGACGGCCATGTCTTGTCGGTTCGTTTGTTGATGATGTCGAAAACTTCTTCAGGAAAGGTAGCTGTCCATCCTTCAGCAATCTGTAATACAGGCCCCAATCCCTTGATCAGGTTCAGGCGGCACATGGTCACCGGCATACCTGCCCTGGTCAGAAATTGTGAAGAATATCCTCCTCCACGCATATACTCAAGCGATGCAGGATACCAGGTAGTGGCATTGAGCATCTTTTCCACCTCTTCCTCACTGATCTCCCAGAAAGGTTTCATCACAGGATTGCCGTTTTCATCCGACTGCTGACCGGTACCGTCAAGGGTGCATGAACCGGAATTGATGAGGTGGATCGCACCATCTTTCAATATTCCTTCCGGTTTCCATCCGCTTACCCGTTCTATCGCTTCGGGACTCCAGTAGGTACGTACATCGGCAAAGATCTGGGAAGTATTGGTAAGTAGTTGGTTGAATAACATACTGATACCGTTAAGGTGATCATCCTCAGTAGCAAAAGTGAATGGTTTCCGGATCCCGTTCCAGTCGAATGAAGAATTGAGGATCGCTTCCGAAAAATCACCATCGGGCAGAAAATCGGTCCACTGCCGTTGCCCCTGGAAACCTCCCGCTATGGCATTGTGGCCGAGGGCTTCTTCACCATATCCCATAGTGTCCAGTACCGGATTTCCAATCATCAGGTCACGCATAATCAGTGTCATCTTCACCACGAACTCCCAGTCTTTATCTTTCTGTTCCCGGCTGTGCTTCAGATGTTCAGGATTAAAATCCTCTCCCTCACGAGTCATACAGTGCTCTTTTGTCCACTGCATCGCTTTGGCGAATTCATCATGATCATAGATACCCAGTTGAATGCGGCGAAGTATTTCACTGGCATCCACAAATTCGGTACGCATCCCGAGGTACTCCTGCAAGAAATCGGGATTGGTCATAGAGCCACCGATCCCCATCGAGACGGAACCGATGGAGAGGTATGATTTCCCCCGCATGATAGCCACGGCAAGTCCCGCCTTCGCAAAGCGAAGCAGTTTCTCCTGTACATCGGTCGGAATCGACGGGTCGTTCATATCCTGTACTTCCCTTCCGTAAATACCGAATGCAGGCAGTCCCTTTTGATTATGAACCGCCAGCGCAGCCGAAAGATAAACCGCGCCGGGGCGCTCCGTACCGTTGAATCCCCAAATCGCTTTCGGTATATTAGGATTCATGTCAATGGTTTCCGACCCATAACACCAACAAGGAGTAACCGACAAAGAAAGTCCTACGTTCTCTTTTTCAAACTTTTCAGCACATAAGGCTGCTTCCCTCACCCCTCCGATACAACTGTCGGCAATCACACATTCTACCGGAGAACCGTCGGGATACCGAAGATTTTCACGGTATAACTTTTCTACACTTTTCGCCAGATTCATAGTGGTATCTTCGAGAGACTCCCTGATACCTCCGCGTCGTCCGTCAATCACAGGACGAATTCCGATCTTAGGATAATTTTGTTGCATACAATTTAGTTTACTTTTTTATACTATATATAATAATAGAATTAAACGTTTAACTACTATCCTCACACTTATCATAATTATTTAATCCTATACAAAAGCAATTTACCAGAGATTAAATTAAACGTTTAACTAATTGTAGAAAAAATTTCAGGTAATCAATTCTGCTTCCAAAAAGAGTTTTTGGTTTTTAACTTCCTTTTTCTCTATCTGATCAATCAGCAGTTCCAATGCACTTTTAGCCATCTCTTCGATAGGTTGTTTAATGAAGGGTACCCTAAAGGGGAACAAATTAATAGCATCAGTTTCATCAAAACACATTACCTGAATATCTTTTTGAATAAGCATTCCCCGTTTGAACAACGATTTCACACCCACCATGGAGATAGTATTGGTAGCAAAGAAAATGGCATCTACTTTTTTTTCACATTTCAATAATTGTGAAATAGCCTTGTCCATATCTTCATTCAAATATTGATAACTTACCTCCTTCACATGATCCGGAGTAAAAAGTCCTGCATCTTTCATTGCCTCTATGAATCCCCGTTTTCGTTCGTTGGTATGAAACTGGTCCTGTCTGTAAGTAATAAATGCCGGATTTTTAAATCCCTGGTCAATCAACTGCTTTGTGGAACGATAACATATTTCATAATTGTTGATCAGCACAGAAGGAACGTTTAAATCCGGAAATCCCCTGTCTACCAAAACCAACGGTTTCTTACCTTTCAAAACCGATTCTATCAAAACCTCACTTCCTTCTGCAGGAGTGATGATCAGACCATCCACCTGTCGGGAATTAAGAAAAGTGATTATCTTTTCCATCTCCTCCAATTTTTCATTGGTATTACCAATAATCACTGTGTATCCTTCTTTCTCGGCATAATTCTGAATATGGAGAGCCAACGTGCCAAAAAATACATTCGAAATATCAGCGACTATTAATCCGATTGACTTTGAATGGCCCATTTTCAAACCTTTGGCCAGGCTATTAGGTATATAATGCAACTCAGCCGCTTTATCTATGATTTTTTTTGACATTTCCTCACTTACCCTGCCATTCTTGTTCTTTCCGTTCAAAACAAGTGACACGGTTGCAGCAGATACTCCTAGCTCTTTTGCTATTACCTTTAAGGAAACTTTTTCCACTCTCTATAGACATTTATAATGTAACTTAACGCAAAAGTATAAGGTTAATCGATTAATTAAAAATTATTTCTTATGTTTTATAACATATTTATGCTATACCATGCTTATTTATATCAATTCTAAATAAAAATATCGTTAAATATGAGATAAGAAGTAGATTTGGAAAGTATTTTTAGAAGAAATACTCAGTTACCTTAAAGATAAAAGATATCAACGATACAAAATTAGTTCATAGACGACGTCAAACATTAAACCTGAAGTGCATAATATCCCCGTCCTGCACAATATATTCCTTTCCTTCCACACTCATTTTCCCTGCTTCCTTCACAGCATTTTCTGATCCATATGTGATAAAATCCTCATATTTAATCACTTCAGCTCTAATAAAACCTTTTTCAAAATCGGTGTGAATAACTCCGGCACACTGAGGAGCTTTCCATCCATCATGAAATGTCCATGCTCTTACCTCTTGAACTCCAGCAGTAATAAATGTTTTTAAATTCAGTAGTCTATACGCAGATTTAATCAGTCGTGAAACACCTGATTCCTCTAAACCCAGTTCATTTAAAAACATTTGTCGCTCCTCATAATTGTCAAATTCAGCTATCTCTGATTCAATTTTGGCAGCAACTATTAAAATTTCAGCATTCTCATTTTTAACTGCTTCCCTTACCTGATCAACATATTTATTTCCGTTAACAGCACTTGATTCATCAACATTGCAAACATACATTATTGGTTTTGATGTCAGTAAATAAAGATCATTTGCAGCTTTAGCTTCATCTTTAGTATCAAATTCTACAGTTCTTGCAGATTCTCCTCTCAATAATGCTTCTTTAATTTTTGAATAGACATGAAAGGCTAATTTAGCATCTTTATCTCCACCTGTTTTAGCTTGTTTCTCTACCCTGCTGATTCGAGATTCAATAGTTTCAAGATCTTTTAACTGCAATTCTGCATCAATAATCTCTTTATCACGTACCGGATCAACTGTTCCATCAACATGAGTTACATTCTCATCATCAAAACATCGCAAAACGTGCAGGATAGCGTCAGTTTCCCTTATATTAGCCAGGAATTTATTACCTAAACCTTCACCTTTGCTTGCACCTTTTACTAAACCGGCAATATCTACTATCTCTACTGTTGTAGGTAATATTCTTTGTGGTTTTACAAGTTCTGCAATTTTATTTAATCTTTCATCAGGAACTGTAATAACACCTACATTAGGTTCAATTGTACAAAAAGGAAAATTTGCTGCCTGCGCCTTAGCATTTGACAAACAATTAAAAAGTGTGGATTTTCCTACATTAGGAAGTCCTACAATACCACATTGAAGAGCCATTTTATGAATTTTTTAAAGACACTATTCCTCTTATAACTTAAAACAAGCTTATATATATAAAAAGTTGAATGTCGGATTTTTGAGGATGCAAAGGTACAAAAAACAATTATAAACCATACTTTGCTGAAATATCCAACATTCTTTCTATTGGTTTAACGGCTTTAATTCTTGTTTCTTCATCAACAAAAATCTCCGGTTTTTCTAATTTCAAACACAAATAAAGTTTTTCCAATGTATTCATTTTCATGTAGAAACATTCGTTACAAGCACATGTGGAATCTTCTGGAGGTGCAGGAATAAAAAGTTTATCAGGATTTTCTTTTTGCATCTGATGCAGGATACCTGCTTCAGTTGCCACAATAAATTTTTTGTTATCAGAATTAGTTGCAAATTTTAAAATTGATGAGGTTGATCCTACATGATCGGCTACTTCAAGCAGATATTTTGGACATTCAGGATGAGCTAAAAGTAATGCATCAGGATACTCTTTTTTTAATTCAAGAATTCTCTCCAGAGAAAATTGCTCATGTACATGACATACACCCTCCCATAACAGCATATTTCTTCCAGTAAGTTTATTAATATAGTCACCTAAATTCTTATCCGGTCCAAAAATAATTTTTTCATCAATGGGAAGCGAATCTACTACCTGTTTGGCATTTGTGGAAGTAACTACTATATCTGTTAATGCCTTAACGGCAGCTGTTGTGTTTACATAGGATAAAACAGTATGTCCTGGATTCTCATCAATGAATTTTTTAAATTCTTTGGCAGGACAACTATCCGCAAGTGAGCAACCTGCTTTCATATCTGGAATAAATACCCTTTTTTCGGGACTTAATATTTTCGCTGTTTCACCCATGAAATGTACACCACACAACACTATAATATCAGCTGTTGTTTTGGCTGCCCACTGAGCAAGTGCAAGACTATCACCTACAAAATCTGCAATATCCTGTATATCAGAATCCTGATAGTAGTGCGCCAAGATAATTGCATTTTTTTCTTTTTTTAGTCTTACTATATTTTGAATGATTTCTTCTTTACTCATAACCTTATTATTATTATATATAGTTTTAAAATTAAAAAAGATATATGATTGTAATGATAGCCTGTTGATATTGTAGATATCTTATTTTGCAAAAAAGAGAGTTGAATAGTTATTAACCAGTAAATTGAAGTTATCAACAGTTATCAACAATTTATTTTCTGTTTAACTTTATAATTCAGTGATAATTATAAATGTTATCATAAACTGTATATACTTTGCAAAGTTAATAATTATTTTCCTTTATGATATAAAACCACTGTTGAAAAGAATGTGAAACTTCGATGCTAATTAAAGCTACTTTTATTTGGGTTTATTCAAAATTATTATAGCGTAAATTTTATCTGAATAAACAAATTAGTTTATCAATATTTTTGCACATCTGATTTACAACTTATCAACAACTTATCTAAAAGCTTTATTTTTACCTTAAAAGCTTAAGAGATAAATTATTAAAAAGAAAAACGAATAATTATATATTGTTAATAGATCCGAGAAGTTTTTTTATTTAGAACATTCTTTTTACTACATTTGTTTGTATTTTATGTTGAATGTGAAGAAACTATACTATATATGTCTTCTGATTTTAGTGATTGTCGTTGTAAACTCCTGTATGTCAACGGTAAAAATCACCTCTGTAGTGGAGAAAGATCCAAAGGGAGATTTTCTGCTCAAGTGGGAAGTAAGCCCGGACCAGGAGGGTGATATTGATATTTATTCATCACTATCCGATAGTTCTCTTACAAGTTTCACACCTGTAACAACCACAAAAATTGCAAATCAGGTATTAACATTGAATCCTACAGGATCAGGGCTAAGGGAATATTTTATACTTCGTACAGCCGGTGTACAATCTGGAGTTGTTGCAAATCGTGTTATCGATATGAACAACATAAAAAACTTCAGAGATATAGGCGGCTATTTTACAACTGACGACAGACAAATTAAATGGGGACAGATATACAGATCAGGAGATCTTAGCAGTGCAACACTTTATGATCAGGAAAAAATCAGAAGGCTCAATATTAAGACAATAATTGATTTTAGATCTGATAAAACTTCCGGTAAATACCCAATACTAATTCATCCTACAATCAGGAAAATATCACTTCCATTGTCGCCTATGGATGCAGATAAGTTGGATGCTCAATTGTTAAATGATGATTTTAACCGTAGCGATGCGATCAGATATGTTCAGGAGTCGTATATAGATATTGTAGAAAATCATAAAGAGCAATTTGGTGAGATGTTTGATATATTAACAAATGATGCTAATTATCCCATTTTATTATCAGGATCTTTGGGAAAAGATGGAATAGGGCTGGCATCTTATTTTATTTTATATGCTCTGGGTGTACCACAAACGGTGCTTGAACAGGATTACATGCTTTCAAACAAACTGATTGACCCTGTTAAGGCAAAAGTTGATGCAAGAAACCTTCCCGAAAACATGCAAGAAGCTGTTACTGCTATGTTATCGGTGAACAGATCATATTTGAACTATGTAATTGATCATATCAATAATAAATATGGATCTGTTGATGCTTACCTTGAAAAAGAACTCAGAGTGAGTAACGGAAAAAAGAATCTATTAAGAAAATATCTGCTTTATAATTTCTGATTTATTTTACTATAATACCACTTATTCAATTTATTTTCATACCTTTGCAGCCGTTTTAAAAAAGGGTGATAAAATATGCATATTTTAAAACGGGGTTATCTAAAAAATAAAAAGGTTATATAACAAACAGATAAATATCACCCAATTATCACTAATCGTATTTGAGTTTTCTCTCATCTTTATAAATTACTGGCTGTGTGGAGTAAAGAGAAATATCAATACCCACAAATTAATTTTTATAAATATAATGAGCGAATTTAAAAAACTGGGTGTTACACCCGAGATAGCGCAGGCTCTTGCAGAGTTAGGCTATGAACAACCAATGCCTGTACAATCAGAGGTAATACCTCAATTGTTAAACAAAACACGAAATATAATTGCACTTGCACAAACAGGTACAGGCAAAACGGCAGCTTTTGGTATACCAATTATCCAGAAGACTGTTGTTAAAAATGTTACACCTCAAACACTGATACTATGTCCCACAAGAGAACTATGTCTTCAGATTGCAGGTGATCTTGCAGACTACTCAAAATATGTTGATGATATAAAAGTTCTTCCTGTATATGGAGGATCAAGTATAGAGAGTCAGATACGTGCACTCAAAAGAGGTGTTCACATAATAGTAGCTACACCGGGAAGGTTGATTGACCTTATTAAACGTAAGACTGTCTCACTTTCAAATGTTCAGTCTGTTGTACTTGACGAAGCAGATGAAATGCTTAATATGGGATTTACTGAAGATCTTGATGAAATACTTTCATATGTTCCTGAAAATAGGAGTATGCTTCTGTTTTCAGCTACTATGCCAAGAGAAATTCAAAGAATTACCGGCAAGTATATGAAAGACCCGATGGAGATTACAATAGGCAGGAAAAATGAGGGAGCTCTTAATGTTAGGCATACATATTATGTTGTTCATGCTAAAGACAGATATCTTGCTCTGAAGAGAATAGTTGACTATTATCCTAATATTTATGGCATCATTTTCTGCAGAACAAGAAAAGATACTCAGGAGATTGCGGATAAACTCATGCAAGATGGGTATGATGCTGATTCTTTGCATGGTGACCTATCACAGGCGCAGCGAGATCTGGTAATGAGTAAATTCAGAAACCATAACCTTCAGTTGCTCGTTGCTACAGATGTTGCGGCACGTGGACTGGATGTTGATGATGTTTCTCATATAATCAATTATAGTTTGCCTGATGATATAGAGAGCTATACACACAGAAGTGGAAGAACCGGTAGAGCAGGAAAAGCAGGAACATCAATTTCAATTATTCATACAAAGGAGAGAGGAAAAATTTCACAAATTGAGAAACAGATAAATAAACAGTTCGAAAAGCGTGAAATACCCAAAGGGGACGTAATCTGCGAAAAACAGCTATTCAATTTTGTTGACAAAATTGAGAAAGTGAAGGTAAATGAGGAAGAGATTGAGCGACTCCTTCCGTCAATTTTCCGCAAGCTTGAATGGCTTGAGAAAGAGGATATAATCAAACGAATTGTTTCTCTTGAGTTTAATCGACTGATTGAATATTATCAGGAAGCTGAAGAGATTTTTGAACCGGATGATCAATCTTCAGGCAGAAGAAAAGGGGAAAGAGGACGACAGTCTAATAGAAATGGAAATGTGTCTCGTGAACCTGAAAAGGGTTATTCCAGACTATTTATTAATGTAGGTAAAATGGATGGTATTAATCCTGCTGTTTTAATGGGTTTCATTAATGAGAATGTAAAAGGGAAAGTTCCAATTGGAAAAATTGATCTTATGAAAAGCTTCTCATTCTTTGAGGTTCCGGAAGATGTTGCTCCTAAGGTTGTCAGTTCTTTCAAGGGAATGCATCTGGAAGATAGAAAGTTATTGGTTCAGTTTGCTCAAGATGCTGATAATCAGAAGCCTAAAAAAAGTTTCGGTAGAAAAAAAGAAGAGAGTTATGGTTTCGGTAATAACAAGAAAAAAAGAGGAAAAAAGCAGAGATACTAATCTAGCAAAACGGAGCAGACGCTCCGTTTTTTTTTGACTTAAATCTTAACAATAACGTAACTGTAGCTTAACAGGTCTGTAACAATTATAACAGAACTTTGTGCCGTAAAAAAATACTATTAATATTTATTTTGTGGCACATAGATTTGTAATTTCAAAACTGTCCGTATTATTGTTTTTCCTTGTAATTTCATTTACTGCATTATCACAGACAGGTATAATCAAAGGAAAAATTTCTGACGCTAAAACCAACGAACCGCTAATTGGTGCATCGGTACTGGTAGAGGGAACAACAAACGGAGCTGCCGCCGACCTAGATGGTAATTATGTAATTCAGAATGTTGCTGCAGGAACACATACTCTAATTGTTTCCTATGTTTCGTATAATCAAATCACACATACCGGAGTTGTTGTAGAAAGTAATAGTGAAACAGTTCTTGATTTCGAGATGTCTTCAGATGATATTACTCTACAAGAAGTTGAGGTTGTTGCAAGGGTTAATCGTGAAAGTGAGAATATTCTTCTCATGGAACAACGTCAAGCGCTTGTTTCAACTCAGGCTGTAGGTTCACTTGAGCTTTCGCGTAAGGGTATTGGTGATGCACAGGCAGCTGTTGCTCAGATATCCGGTATTTCACGTCAGGAAGGGGTTAAAAATGTATTTGTAAGAGGTCTTGGAGACCGATATAATGCTACCCTGCTTAATGGATTTCCTATTCCATCAGAAGATCCTGAATACAAAAACATTGCACTTGAGTTTTTTGGTACTGATATTATTCAGAATATTGGTGTAAACAAGGTTTTCAGTGGAAGTAGCTATTCTGATGTAGGAGGCGCTGTAATTGATATATCATCAAAAGAGCTGTTAAATGATTACGAACTTGTAGTTGATCTTTCGGGAGGTTTAAACAGTGCAGCCGTAGGGAAAGATTTTCTTAAACAGGAAGGTTCAGATTATTTTGGTTTTGCAAACAGCAATAGGCCTTTTGACAATATATTTGATTTCCCTAATAGTCTTGATCCGGGGGAAGTTTCTCTTCCAATGAATCATAGTTACGGTTTATCCGGAGGTAAATCTTTCAAATTGGGTAAAAGAAATAATCCTCTTTCGTTTTATGGCGTAGCTTCTCATAGTACCGACTACTCATATACAGAGGAAATTGTACGCAATGCTAATACAATCGGGAATATCTGGCAAGATCAAAATGGAGATAAGTATTCCCAGAATACAAATCAGCTCCTTTTGGGTAATTTGATGTTCGGCATAAACAAAAAACATAATCTTCATTACAATTTTATGCTGATTCATGCAAATGACCAATCTGTTGGTAAATACAGCGGACTCAATGCTGAAAGACATCAAGATTCTGATTCAGGCATGGGTATTGTAATAAGACAGCAGACTAACGATAACCTCCTTATCGTTAATCAGCTTATGACAAATTGGCTATTGACAAATTCGCTTAAACTGGATGCAGGAATTTCTTACAATACAGTTAAAGGTCTTGAGCCTGACCGTCGTGAAAACTACTTTTCGCTTTCTGAAGGTAATACCTACAATCTTACAAGGAGTAACAGAAATAAAAGATTCTTCTCAGAGCTTAAAAACAGAGATATTAATCCGAAAGTTGCATTAACATACAGCCTTCTAGACCGTTTTGGATCTGACAACTCCAGCATTTCAATTGGTTATACAGGGCGTTTTGTCAATGACGAATTTAAAGCATTGGAATATAATTTCAGTCCTATTGGCATGCCGGCATTTTCTATGGATGGTCTTTCTCTTGACGAATTATATGAAAACAGCCTCAGAGACCGTACACTAAGCATGACTACAGGAAAAACTAACTCTTACGACGTTACTAAAAATATTCACTCAGTTTTTGGAGAAGCTTCTTATCAGCTTGCAGAAAATCTTACGGCAAACATCGGCTTAAGAATGGATAAGGTAGATTTATCTGTAACTTATGATGTTGCTCATACAACTGCCGGAGAAGTAACCATAGATACAGCTTATTTTCTTCCAAGCTTAAATCTGAAATATGATTTAAACGATAAAAACAGTTTACGATTAGGTGCAAGTAAAACATACACTTTACCTCAATCAAAAGAAATTTCTCCTTATCAGTACGTAAATATATCGTTTGCCAGCCAGGGTAATCCAAACATCAAACCATCAGACAATTATAATATTGATCTTAAATGGGATTATTATTTGAGTCCAGGTGAACTACTTACTGTAACCGGATTTTATAAATATATAGAAAGACCAATCGGACGAGTGGATCAGGCTAATTCAGCAGGTTTGCTTACTTATGACAACATCAGCGATCATGCAATTGTAGGAGGTATTGAATTTGAATTTAGAAAGAATATTTTCAACCGCTATGATTCTCAACGCGAAAGAATGAACAGACTGTCGTTAGGATTAAATGCATCGTATATTCATACTGACATGCTACTTAATATTTTAAATACTGAACCCAGGAAGAGCGGTCTTGAAGGTGCATCTCCATTTCTTACAAATGCTGATATCTCTTATCACTACACTAAAGGAGAGAAAAACATTGTTGCTTCGCTGATCTTTAATTATTTCAGTGACCGCATTCATACAGTTGGTGCAACAGGTTTTAAAGATATTATGGAAGAGGGTGTGCCAACTCTAAGTTTTGCTTCTACATATAGTGTAAACAGGCGTCTATCATTTAAGTTAAATGCATCTAATCTTCTGAATTCACCTTACAGATTATCAAGGGAAAACAGTGTCTCTGACGATAAAGTAATTCTTAACGAATTTAAAAAAGGTCAAAATATTAGTCTTGGAATTAGTTACGAATTTTAAAAATACAGAATATATAAAATAATACTATTTATTCAATTAATTATCAACAAGATGAAAAAAGTTTTATTTGGTTTTTTAATGTTTGCAGCGATGATGACACCTTTAGTGTTAACATCCTGTGATGATGATGCGGAAGAAAAAGAAGTTCCCAAAGAAGAGGAAAAGGAATTAGTAGGTACAATTACAGAGGCTAGGACCCTTGATGCAACTGTTGAATATTTATTAACCGGTCCTGTTATTGTTCAAGATGGCGGTACATTAAACATCCCAGCAGGAACTGTTATAAAAGCAGAAAAGGGATTTGACAAGTATATTCTTGTACTAAGAGGTGGTAAGATTAATGTTAACGGTACAGCAGTCGCTCCGGTTACAATTACTGCTGACACAGACGATGCCAAGCAAGGTCACTGGGGAGGACTAATAATTAATGGTAAAGCACCACTTTCAGGCGGTACAGAAGGTACAACTGAGATTAATGCAGATCACAAGTATGGCGGAACAAACGTTAGTGACAACTCAGGAACAATTACTTACCTGAAGCTTGAATATACAGGAGCTCGCTCTGACGCCGATGTTGAGCATAATGGTCTAACTTTAAACGGTGTGGGTAACGGAACAAAAATCGAGAATGTTTACATTCCTTATGGTGCTGATGATGCAATAGAATTCTTCGGTGGTTCAGTTAATGTGAAGAACTTTCTTGCGGTAGATCCTGATGATGATATGTTCGATTTTACACAAGGTTACAGCGGTACACTGGAGAATGCTTACGGTATCTGGCAAACAGGTTATGTTAGCACTGAATCAGATCCCCGTGGTATAGAAGCTGATGGAAACTTAGATGGTAACAATCCGACACAAACCGGTCAGTCTAATTTCACTGTTAAAAATATGACTATCGATCTTCGTCTTGCTCCAAGCACAGCAGAGGGTAATTATATGCACGATGTTATCAAAGTACGCCGAGGAGCAAAAGCTACAATTGAAAATGCATTAGTTATCGGTCAGGGTCAGGCAAAAGATTTAATCGATATGAATGACAGTAAAGGTAATGGTGATCCAGAAACAACCATCAGCATTACAAATAAATTGACAACTGCTATTAACGGAGAAGAAGTTAATGGTACAGCTATTGTAACTAAAGCAGAAGCAAACACAGGTTGTTCAAATGATATATTCAACTGGACAGGTTATGAATTCTAATTCTGTTCACACGTACTAAATTATATTTTGAAAAAAGTGTCCAGGTTAAATATACGGGCACTTTTTTCTATATATTTGTCGAGTACGTTTAATTTTAACTGATGATCTTATGAATAAAAAATTAAGTATAATTATTTTCCAGCTTTCAGCAGTAATGATATTATTTGCTCAGGAACCTCAGAGAACTTCCCAAATATATCAAACAGATGGTATTTATTATCGTGACAGGAATCAGACAGAGCTTTTTACAGGTGATTACAGGGAATATTACGATAATAATACCCTAAAACTTGAAATGCAGATAAAAAACGGTCTGATTGAGGGACCTTACATAGTTTATTACGAAAACAGAAAGCCGCAGGAGATCAGATCATACAAAGATGGTAAACTACATGGTATCTGGCGATCTTATGATGAGTCTGGTCAGCTCATCTCTGAAGCAGAGTATCGAAATGGCAATAAACACGGGACATGGCGTATCTGGGATGAGTTGGGTACTCAAAGGTATGAAATGAATTACTACAATGGGGAGAAGACAGGGATATGGCGTATGTGGGACGAGAAAGGTGAACTAACAGGAGAAAAGAGATATTGATTTCTTTCTAATTATTGTAACAAAAGCTTAACAAAAACTTCACTAAAACGTAACAGGTATTTCACGATTATGTGCCTACCTTTGTGGCAGTTAATACTAATATTAAAGTATAAAAAGTATATGAAATCCATTTTAGTTATTGCAGCATCGTTGTTAATTTCAGTGACTGCTTTTGCAGAAACAGATAAAATCAACAACAAAAAAGGAAAGGAAACTGAAACTGTTGCCTTTATAGAAAATGTGAATGCGTTACAACTTACAGGATCTGTTGTAGATGAAAAGAACAAAGAAACACTTGCCGGAGCAACCATATTGGTAGATGGTAAGAAGTATTACTCCGACCTTGATGGCAATTTTTCTATAAATGATGTAATTCCCGGAAAATACCAAATGGTTGTAGAATTAATTTCTTACGAACCGGTTTCATTAGAAATAGATCTAAATAAGAATCAAAATTTAAACATCAGTCTTCTTCAAAAATAATTCATTTCCTAATTTTATTTGAAGTAATTCTCTCGAAATAAAATAGCCCCTTCTGATTTTCAGTGGGGCTTATTTTATTATATATAATAAGTTATTATAAATTCACCATTCTAATATTTCTACAAATTTAATGTAGCATTATTAATAAGCTCTTTGGCTCCAATCATTGTCATACTATGTTTTGATGATTGTTCTCTGAAATTACGATGTGATTTTATCAGATTACCCGATTGTAATGTTACAATTTTTGATTCATTCACCAAGTTAAGGAATAGTATACTATTACGTGTACTGGAAACCCCCTCTTTTACTCTTTTAATTTGACGTTTTGTCAATTTAGGGTTAAGTTCAAGAATGAAATCTCTTAAGTTTGTAACCTTATTAAATTTACTGTAGTCACCTGTTTTCTCCATTTCATTATAACAATTGAAAACATCAGTCAGAGTGTTGTAAAACACCTTTAAATCATCAATCTGCTCCTTAGAGAAGGCAGAGTGATTATTATTTATATAATTGAATGTTGACTCTGAAATCGCCTTTAAAGATTTTGTTAGTTCATATGAATAATCTACCAGCTGGACATACTCCTGCTCAAGATCCAATGCATTCATCTGAATACTTTCAATAGTAGGTACAACCTCGTAATCACGTTTATCTTTAAATTTTTCATATAACTCGATAGCTTCATTCATTGCCTTACGGGCTGATTTCCTATTCTCATCATTCAGTCCATCTATCACTTTCTTTAAAATCCACAGGGTCCTGTCCAGTACCATATGTACATCATTGTTGCATGATGTAATAAGCTGATCCTTAGTTGATAAAACTTGTTGTTGCTGTTCTTCTTTTGATTTTCTTTTTGTATGAAGCTTGCTCGATTTAAGTAACATAATTACAACAATAGCAATCATAATTACTATTGCAATTTTACCACCCCACATAAGAAAGAGGCCAACTGCCAATGCTGCAGAAAAAGCTACAAGTGCGGTTAAAAACCATCCTGCTACAACTGTCAATACACCATTTATACGATATACAGCACTTTCACGGCCCCAGGCACGATCGGCTAATGAACTACCCATTGCAACCATAAAAGTAACAAATGTAGTTGAAAGTGGCAGTTTCAATGATGTACCAAGCGAGATAAGCATTGCAGAAACAGTGAGGTTTACAGAGGCTCTTATTAAGTCAAAAGAAGCTTTATTTTCAAGTTCTACAGGTTCAAATCTTTTATCGATAAACTTTTTCATCGATTCAGGAATAATAGTGCTTATTGATTTACTCAAAGTGAGACTGCCTCTTACAATTGAACGTGATAAAGGTGATGATGAAAAACGCTCTATTCCTTCACCTTTTCTCGCAAGATTAACCTCTGTATTTGAAACTGTACGTGACTTTTTAGAAAGGAATAATGATAAAGTCATTAGTGTTCCTGCACCAAGTAACCAATATATATTTGCAACAACAGGTTCAGAAAGCTTGCCCATATATAGTGTATTCAAATCACCTCCGGATGCAACTACCTCCTGCGCTATATGGAAAGAGTCAAAACCGGCCATGAATACTCCTATGAAGTTTACCAAATCGTTCCCTGCAAAAGCCATAGCAAGAGCAGCTGTTCCGGACAAGACGATCACCTTCAGTATTTTAACTCTGAAAATATGCTGAAGTATAGCCATTAAAATAGTCCAAGTTCCAAGTGTATATAGTAATGCCATCCCCATATTGCCCTCAAGATATGCGAGTAGTTCGGAACTAACTAATACACTACCTTTAAGACCTTTGAACACAGCAAAATAAGTAATTGCAGTAAGAGCGATACCTCCCCAGAGTGCTCCAAGGTATTTAAAAGGTTTTTTATAGTTGAAAGAAAATATTATTCGTGATATATACATAATGATAGAACCTACCAAAAATGCTATTGCAATAGATGTAAAAATACCGGTAATAATTGCAAGTGCTTTACCACTGTTTATAAATTCTCCAAGGTTACCACCGGATTCAGTAGTCCAGATTGTGTAGAGTGCAACAGCTACTGAAGCACCTAATAGTTCAAATACAAGCGAAACTGTTGTTGAAGTTGGTAACCCGAAGGTGTTAAAGAGATCTAGCAGTATAACATCAGTAAGCATTACTGCCAAAAAAAGCATCATTATTGATGGAAAAGTGAATTTTTCCGGATAAAACACCCCACTTCTTGCAACCTCCATCATCCCACTTGAGAACATAGTACCTAATAAAATTCCAAGAGCAGCAACTGCAAAAATTATTCTAATAGGTGCTACTTTGGAGCCTATGCTGGAATTCAGGAAATTAACAGCATCATTTGAAACTCCAACTATTAGGTCTAGTACTGCCAATCCAAGCAGAACAATTACAATAATCAAATAAATTGAATCCATTGATAGTAATTTGTTGATTTTATAACAGGGGCAAAGTTAAAACAATTTGGTTGTAGTTTAACAGTAACTTAACTTAAATGTATCAAAAGATAACTCTAAAAGTTTATAAATTGTAACATAATATCAATCGAGTTTTAATGTAAATACCTATCTTTACTTTATGGCAAGAAAAAAACTATCTCAAACTCAAATAGCATCCATAATCATCTTATGGATAGTGCTCGTAGTATATATTTTCTTATATGCAGAGCTAACGGCGTTTACTATTGTATCAATAATAATGTCAGGAGCAATAGTATTTATACCAATTTACAAAAATCTAAAAAAGTAGCAGTTTTAGTAACAGAAAACGTATATATTGCTGTAATATTTTAGAAATAGAAATTATTACTTAACTTTGCATTTCAAATTGATTATTTGTTAAATTTCTCTGCAACAAAGAGCATTAAAGGGTATAATAAATTAAAATTAAAATGAAATCATCAGAAGTTGTTAATTCAGTAAAAATGCGTTTTCCTAACGAGCCAGAGTATCTTCAGGCAGTTAAAGAGGTAGTGGAATCAATAGAAGAAGTTTATAACGAACATCCCGAGTTTGAAAAAGCAAACCTAATAGAGCGATTAATAATACCCGACAAAATACATACTTTCCGTGTAACTTGGACTGATGATCAGGGTAGGGTTCATACCAATATGGGTTACAGGGTACAACATAATAATGCAATTGGTCCTTACAAAGGTGGAATAAGATTTCATGCCTCAGTTTCACCTTCTATACTTAAATTTTTAGCTTTTGAACAGACATTTAAAAATGCACTTACCACTCTGCCAATGGGTGGAGCCAAAGGTGGTTCAGATTTCTCTCCAAGAGGAAAGTCTGATGCTGAAGTGATGCGATTTTGCCAGGCTTTTGTTGAAGGTTTGTGGAGAGTTATTGGTCCTGATACTGATGTACCAGCGGGTGATATTGGTGTTGGGGGAAGAGAGGTAGGCTATATGTTTGGTAAATACAAAAAATTAGCTGGCGAGTTTACAGGAACATTTACAGGTAAAGGCCGCGAGTTTGGAGGTTCTTTAATACGTCCCGAAGCAACAGGCTATGGCAATGTTTACTTTTTACTTGAGATGCTCAAAACCCGTAATATAGACATAAAAGGGAAAAAATGTCTTGTTTCGGGCTCAGGCAATGTAGCACAATATACTTGTGAAAAACTGATTGAGCTAGGTGCTATTCCGGTAACTCTTTCTGATTCTGATGGATATATCTACGATCCTGACGGTATAGATGAAGAGAAGCTTAAGTTTGTAATGGAACTCAAAAATCTATATAGAGGAAGAATTCGTGAATATGCAGAGGAGTTTGGTTGTAAATATGTTCCTGGTGCTCGTCCATGGGGTGAGAAGGGGGATATAGCACTGCCTTCAGCAACTCAGAATGAAATAGATCAGCAGGATGCTGAAATGCTTATAAAAAATGGAGTATTTGCAGTTTCAGAAGGTGCAAATATGCCAAGCACACCAGAAGCAATTGATATTTTCATCGAGAATAAAATACTTTATGCTCCCGGTAAAGCTGCAAATGCAGGTGGAGTTTCAGTTTCAGGCCTAGAAATGACACAAAATTCAGAACGACTGAGCTGGCCATCAGAGCAGGTGGATGAGAAGTTGAAATGGATAATGGGTAATATTCATGAGAATTGTGTAAAATATGGGACTGAAAGTGATGGCTACATAAATTATCAAAAAGGGGCAAATATTGCAGGATTTATGAAAGTTGCCAAGGCAATGATGGGTCAAGGAATATTATAATTGAAATTCAATTCAAATTTTATTTTTTTTATTCTGAGAAATGCAGTATTTTTGCATCCTGAATAAAAAAGAATGGTCCGGTAGCTCAGCTGGATAGAGCAACAGCCTTCTAAGCTGTGGGTCGTGGGTTCGAATCCCGCTCGGATCACTGTAATAATCAAACACTTATCTAAATGTTTAGGTAAGTGTTTTTTGTTTTGGGAAAACAATGGGAAAACTAGAGGCAACTAATACTAATATATATCCACAATTTTCAATAACCCTAAAACACGTATTTACATTAGTTTTTAACCTGAAGGACTTAAATCTATTAAAGATATTGTAATAATTAATTATATTTGTGAAAACAAGTTTGCACAACACTTTCCAGTATATTTATTGGTTTGTGGGATAATTTTAAGTTTCTGAATTCACTAAATTAATTCAGAAACTATTTATTTTAATTAACAAGCAACAAATACCGTGTGCGTAATAATAATCTGTAATCCTGAAATTTTAATCAAATTGAGTGGTTTTTTTAAAATTCTATGAGAGCAAAAGTATACGTTGAAACCAATAAAAAAGATATTTACTATTATGATCATGTAAAAAAAGCCGTATATGATCTATATCCATTAAGAGTTGATAAGATTCAAACCCTGGAATATTTTAATAATAATCTATATGCCGATGCCAGATTTCGGGCTTTTAAAAAAAACAATAACGATAAAATTAAAGAGTCCGATTTTAAAGAATTACCGGGTGAAGTAAATCGCAATATTGCTTATAAAGTGAGGATTGAACTATTGAATGTTATTTCAGACGATGATACTTTCATATTCGCACATAATATATTAGTTCTAGGTATAAATAAATATGTTGAATCTCATAGATTAAATATTTGTAAGCCTAAGCTGGAGTGTCTTGATGTTATATCAAAAATTGAGTATTTAATTTGCGAATATAAAGAAGATTATCCAAAATCTAATTTGTCAGAATTCTTAATGCAGAAGGATAACTGGGAGTTTTATTGCAATCATAATAGTGAGCTTCAAAAGGATGAGAAATGGTGGCTTGAAGCTTTCAATTATGCTTATGAACTTTTTGACAAAGTACGTGTGAAGTCTTATGATCCTTTTAAGGCACAGTATATCATTAAAAATATTTATTTTAATGATAAAGAGTTTGAGCCAATTATTGTTGCGATTATCAAAAATCTAATTGATAATTATAATTGCAATAATGATGATGAAAAAAGGAAGCGTTTGAAAATGCTATCAGTAATGATAGAAGAGTATAATAGTGAGAGTTACTTGAATATCGATAAGTATTATCAAAAAAAATTACCTTCCCTAAATCCTGATAAAATCAATTGGCTTAAAGCAACAAAGGTATTTAATTACAATATCATTAGAAAGTGGGTATTTCATGACTCCTTTAACCATGATCAGAGATTGAATATTATTAACCTTATAGAGAAAAAATACTATAAGGAAAAAGCAAGCCATCCAGATATTATAATATATGATCTTTCAGAATATTTCCAGAACTTAAGAGATGAGGTTAATTCAAATCTAATCAAAGAGTGTGATGAGGTTAATTCATACAACGAGTCTTCATTTATGAAGGAAATTGAAGCTCTGAAAATTGATTTATTCCAAAAAACTAATGAAGTTGAGAGGTTATACCGGGAGAATGAAGCACTTAATAAGGAAAATCAAAATCTTGCTAAAGATGTTTCTGATGATGGAATGACTGTTTCTCAACTGGCCATAACTTTCTACTACTTTTTTAATGAGTTGGGTGTTAACTTTGGTAATTCTGATAAGACTGAATGGGCAAAGTTGATTCATATAATAACCGGTAAGAGTAGAGAGAGGATCAGAAGAGCGCTTAATATTGAATTTGATACAAAAATCTCACAGAAAAATCTAAGATATATTGCTGGTTGTTTCCATAATTTATTCCCGCTTATCGAAGATAAAATAATAAAAGATATCAAAGAGTAAATTTGTAACCCCCTCTGTAACCCCTTCTGTAACTCCCTGACTCCGTTACAGCCTATATTTAGCTATCTATATTTGTCCCATCACCTCACTGTAGAGGTGGTGGCTTATTTTTTATTGGCACATAAATAAGTCTATTAATGCCATTAATATTATGGATGACAAAACAATTACATTTAATGAAGTACCTGAAGCTATTACTGTTCTGATTGAGAAAATTGGAAATCTTGAAAACATGATCGAAGCTACATTGAATTCCAAACCTAATGAAGCTGTATGGATGAATGTTGATGAACTGTGTTCTTATCTCCCTGCGAAGCCGGCCAAACAAACTGTTTACGGTTGGGTGTGCTCTAAATTTATTCCTTATCATAAGAAAGGGAAGAAATTACAGTTTCTAAAAAGCGAAATTGATGAGTGGTTGATAAGTGATAGCAAAGAAAAGGAAGATCTGGAAGCAGCTATTGAGGAACAGACTATGCGTATCCGTAATAATATAAGAAGGAGGAGCCTATGAAAGGAGTAGATTTAACTGATCGGCAAGATGAATGGTCTGACTGGATTGATGCTCAGGATGTATGCACTAACATGCATATTAGTCAGCGAACTTTACAGACCTGGAGAATTGAAGGTCTGCTTCCTTTCTCACGGATTAAAGGTAAGTTATATTACAGAAAGTCGGACATCTTTTTATTACTCAAAGAAAATTATAATGGTGACTTAAGAAGAGGTGATTACGAGAGTGAAGATGATGAGAAAGGAGGTATGAATGCTAGTGAAATGTGAAGTTAATGGAACAGCAACTGAAGTAAATAATGTAGTTAGTGTTTCTGATAAACAAAATTTTATTGATTTACTCGATCTTGATTTAAGTGAATTTGAAAAACAGTTCGATATAATTGAAAGTGAACCGGTTAAAGATCATTCTCAAATTCTGTTTTCTCTTTATGAGCAAATCGATGAGGTGGATTTCAGAAATGAGGCTGGTTTCCAAAATGATGATCAGAAATTACTGCAGAAGCATTTCCTTGTTACGTGTGTTGAGAAAATTCTTGAAACAGCGGATAAGAATAATTGGGGAGTTTGCAGGAATCATAATTTCATTTACTTGTACAATGGTGAGTATTGGAGTTGTGTGGAGTCTCAGGATTTCCAAATATTCCTTGGTAAGGCTGCCGAGAAAATGGGTGTCTATAAATTCGATGCCAGGCTATATACTTTTCGCCGACAATTGTTGCAACAATTTCTGTCTGTTTCCAGACTTCCAAAGCCTCAACAGAATGATAATTCTGTTTTGATAAATCTTAAGAACGGTACTTTTGAGATCGATGGTAGTAAAATGCATCTGAGAAAGCCTGACAGGAATGATTTTCTAACTTATCAGCTTCCGTTCCCTTATGATGAAAAGGCAGAGTGTCCTATCTTTGATGATTATCTAAACACTGTTTTGCCCGATATAAACAGACAAAAGATACTTGCCGAGTACCTCGGTTATCTTTTTATCAAAACTTCTGTTTTAAAACTCGAGAAGTCTCTTGTTTTATATGGGACCGGTGCCAACGGTAAGTCTGTTTTCTTCGAGATAGTAAACGCTCTTCTTGGTGGTACTGAGAATGTGAGTAATTTCTCACTTCAAAATCTGACAAATGAGAACGGTTACTTCCGTTCTATGCTGGCCAATAAGCTTGTTAACTATGCAAGTGAGATTAATGGTAAGCTTGAAACATCTATTTTCAAACAGTTGGTGTCTGGTGAGCCTGTTGAGGCTCGACTACCATATGGTGAGCCATTCACGCTTACCAATTACGCTAAATTGATATTTAACTGCAATGAGCTTCCAAAGGATGTTGAGGTGAATAATGCGTTCTTTCGCAGGTTTCTTATTATTCCTTTTGATGTTACAATTCCGGAGAATAAACAGGATAAACAGTTGGCTAGTAAAATCATTAATAATGAATTATCAGGAGTGTTCAACTGGGTCCTGGACGGACTGAAAAGGTTGCTACAACAAAAGAACTTCACTCAATGCAATGCAGTGGACAATATTCTCAATAAATATAAAAGAGAATCAAATACAGTTGCTCTTTTCATTGATGAGAAGTATATTACATCAACTGATAAGTTTACGCCATTGGGAGAGTTATACAGTGATTTTAAATCTTTCTGTAAGGATGATAATTATATCCCGGTAACTAAGAGAAATTTTAGTGATCGAATCCGGAACCTGGGAATTCTTATTGAACGGAAAAATTATGGTATGGCTGTAAATGTTGAGAGAATAATATTCTCAACCTCGGACAATAATGCAGTAAGTTAAGGGTAAAATAAATAACTGTTCTAAATTCTGCACTTATTACACTTTCTACACTATTTCAAGATATTTAGACTGAAAAAGGCACATTCTACACATAAAAAGTGTAGAATGTGCAGAAAGTGAACTTCCTGCAACACATTAATAATCTCATGTCTTTATATAAACAACCGTTTCTCGAACCATATAAGGGTAGGGGAACACGTCATACTTGCCCAAATTGTAAAGTAAAGAAAACCTTTACTTTATATTTGGATGGAAACACAGGAGAACCAATTCATCCTACTGTTGGAATATGCAACCGGGCAATTAAATGTGGATATCACTATCCTCCACGTCAATATTTTAATGATCATAATTATAATAAACCGAGCTCAGTACCTTTGCATGCTCACACAGTTCGCCTGAAGGCTTCGCAATGTAAAATAGATTTTATTCCTCTCAGCTATGTTAAACAATCCGTTTCATTCAACTCTAATTTTGTGCGCTTCTTGTGCAAACACTTTTCGCGCGATAAAATTGAAAATGCAATGAGAAATTACGCTCTTGGAGCAACAAAAAACCAAAGCGTTATATTCTGGCAGATCGATATAAATGGTAAAGTTCGCACAGGCAAGATAATGCAATACAATCCCGATACCGGGAAACGAATCAAAAACAAGACCGGAGCAATAAACTGGGTGCACAACATATTAAAAAAAAGAAACTCCAAAAAAAGAAACTCCGAATTTGCCAACTTCAATCTATGTCAATGCTACTTCGGTGAACACCTCATCCGCATCTACCCCGACAAACCAATCGCACTCGTTGAGGCAGAAAAAACAGCCGTTATAGGAAGTATTATCTTCGATAACTACAATTGGCTTGCAGCAGGCAACCTCAACGGCCTAAACGTTGAGAAATCAAGAGTACTCCAAAATAAAAATGTAGTCCTATACCCCGATGCCGGTTGCTTTGATAAATGGGAAAAGAAATCTATTCAAATCAAAAGCCAAATCTTTTGTAATATCAAAACATCCTCACTAACCGAAAAACACGCCACAAAAGATCAAACCAAAGCGGGTTACGATATTGCAGATTATATTATTGAGGGTTTTTAGTTTTTTCTATTTATATTTTTCGTTATCTTTGGATTCTTAACATAATTAGATTTGTTAACTAAATAAAGGCATAATAAATCATATTCAAATAACTTTCGTAAACACCCCCGATTTCGTAGGGATATACGAATGTTGTAAATCGGGTATATACGAATGTTGTATATTCATTGCGTAAATAACACGTTATGCAAAATTTAAAAAGATATGAAATCAAAATTTCCAGGCTATTTTAAACTATCAGAAAATGACATTAACAAATTATGGGATAATGCTCTTTTCACTTTTGATGCTAATATTTTACTAAATTTTTACAGATATTCAGATGAAACAAGAGAAGAGTTTATTAAAATATTAGATAAACTCAAAGAAAGAATTTGGATTCCGCACCAATCAGCACAAGAATTTTTTGATAACAGACTATCTGTTATTAGCCAACAAGAAAAAGCATATGAAGATGCTATTTCATCAATTGATTCAATGGAAAAAGAGTTTAAGAATTCTAGACAACATCCATTTATTCCACAAAAACTGTTAAAGAAGTTTTCTGAATTGAGTAAAGAGATTTGTGAAAATTTGAATTCTAGTAAGGACTTCCATAACAAAAGGATAAGCGAAGATGATATACTTGATAAGGTAGAATCTTTGTTTGACAATAAAGTTGGAAATGAATTTAGTGAAGAAGAATTGAAAGCTTTATTTAAAGAGGGCGAATATAGATTTGCTAATAAAATTCCACCAGGTTTTAAGGATTCAAATAAGAAAGATGATACGGAGGCTAATTCTAAAAAATTCGGAGACTTGATTGTATGGAAACAAACTATTAATAAATCAAAAGAATTAAAACAAGCTGTTATTTTAGTTACCGATGACAGAAAAGAAGACTGGTGGGTAAGATTTAAGGGTAAAACTATCAGTCCAAGACCGGAATTAATCAAAGAATTCAAATTAGAGACACAAGAATCATTTTACATGTATCAATCAGATAGATTTTTAGAGTTTGCAAGAGACTATTTAAATGAACACATTGACCAAAAGGTTATTGAGGAAATAAGAGAATTAAGGCGCTTAGATGAAAGAAATCGCTTATCTCAATTACGAAAAGAGAAAGACATATTGAGATACCATGAATTTAAAGAAGCGTTTATAAAAGAAAGGATGATGCTCAATGAGGAACTTAAATTTTTGCATGATAGAAAGAATCACATTGAGAATTCATTAAATGAACATTATCTATTAATTGATAATGGAGAGTTTGATGTTTTAGATGAGCAAAAAATAAGAAAGTTTAAACAAGAACAAATGATTATTGAAAAGCAAATAGAAAATCTAATTCAAAAAGGCAACGAATTAAAGGAGAGAGAGATAGAAATCCAGTTTAGAAATAAAACTTTGCATAACACGCGGTATAGTTAATTGTCGGTGAAGTGGGTATTCGAGCGGCACAGCTTGTATCAAAAGTAGTTGTAACTTGAAAGGAAAGTGCTTCGAAATCGGCAACTAACCATACCGCCAAACGTTATACATCAATGTAAAAAGACAGCTGACCCTCAAAAGGCACATTTGGTTTTTGCCTACACACAGCTCAACGCTGAAAAACCAAAAGAGCCATTTTTTGCCCACGCATGGACAAACCAACGGACAAAAAAAGTAAATTTGACGACTTATAAAATTTTAGATATATAGTATGAAAGATTGGAAGCAAAATATTGAACAGAAACTGCACAAACATAAAAACAGTGTTGCTAAAATCAGCATTGACAAAGCGACTGTTCAGTATTCCGAAAAAATTAAACAGTACAGAGTTTTAAAATCTTTGACAGGTGACGAAGAAATTGTAAGAGCATTTCTAATTGACCGCTTGGTAAGCGAACTTGATTATAAACCTGAGAACATTGAAATAGAAAAAGAATATTCCGTAAAAGCAGGACACGGAAAATTAACGCCACGTATTGACATCATTGTAAAAGACGACAAAGGCAATCCGTTCTTTTTCATTGAAGCCAAAGCACCTGACAAGTTTGAGAAAGATAAAGAAGAAATTGAAGGACAACTTTTTTCATTAGCAGTCGCCGAAGAAAAAGACTATAAGACCAAAGTGAAATATTTGGTTTACTATACAGCTGACCTACAAGACGAAGGCGTTTTAGACAAAGCTATCATCATTGACTTTGAGAAATACCGAAACTACACAGATTGGGAAAATGACGGCTTTATTTCCATTGGGGTTGAACTAACCGCAGGTTACGGAGAACCTAAGAAACAGTCTTTAATCAAAGGACACGAAAAACACGATTTAAGAAAAAAAATCAATCGAGAAGAAATAGAAGGATTGGGGAGAAATCTTCATAATGTGCTTTGGGGCGGTGGCGGAACAAACGACAGTGAAATATTCTATTCGCTTGTCAATATTATACTTGCTAAAATTCAGGATGAATACGAAAAAGAAGAAGGAAAAGAATATGATTTTCAAATTTATCAGTATGGTAGCCATATTGAAGCTTCAGAAAAAGTTTACGACAGAATAAACCAACTTTACAAAAGAGCATTAAAAGAACAGCTCAATGTTTCGGAACAGCAAAAAATTGATGATGATAACATCATCAACCGAAACAAATTTCCACTTAACAAACTCATTTATACAGTTCAATCCTTAGAGAGCTTTTCATTTTTGGAAGGTCGTAGTTCATTAGACGGAAAAGACATTTTGGGTGATTTCTTTGAAAGCATTACAAGAGACGGTTTCAAACAAAACAAAGGGCAGTTTTTTACCCCTACCCCAATCGTAAACTTTTTGCTTTACGCTTTACAGCTTGACAAATTAGCAATTGACAGACTAAACAATGATAGAGAATTACCGCTAATTATTGACCCATCGGCAGGAAGCGGAACATATTTGGTTGAAGCAATGAAGCTGATAACCAAAGAAGTCAAATACAAACAAAAATACAAACTCAAAACAAGCCGACAAATCAAACAGCGTTACGAAGAACTTTTTATGCCTGATTATGCTGAGAATAAATGGGCAAGAGAATATCTATACGGTACTGAAATCAATTTTGACTTAGGCACAGCTTCCAAAGTAAATATGATTTTGCACGGTGATGGTTCAACCAACATTTTTGTAAAAGACGGCTTGTTACCTTTTCGTTTCTATGTAAAAGAAACATCACCTAACTACTTAGAAACATCCAATCCGGAAACTCTATACAACGACAAAGAAGTAAACGCAAAATTTGATGTTGCCGTAAGTAATCCACCTTTTAGCGTTGATTTAGACACGCAAACACAAAGAGAAGTGAAAAATGCTTTTGTGTTTGGCGACAAAAAGAACTCTGAAAACTTGTTTATTGAACGATATTACCAGCTTTTGAAAGAGAACGGTCGTTTGGGTGTTGTATTGCCTGAAAGCGTTTTTGACACTACCGAAAACAAATACATTCGTTTATTCCTTTTCAAGTATTTCAATGTAAAGGCAATCGTAAGTTTACCGCAGATAACTTTTGAGCCTTTTACTTCAACCAAAACGAGTCTTTTGTTTGCTCAAAAGAAAACAAAAAAACAAGTTGAGCAATGGAACGAGCTTTGGGACAAATACGGAAAAGAATGGGCAAAACTCAAGACTCGTGTTGTTCGCTATCATGATTACTTTGTAAATAAAGCCAAACTCAGCAAAAAATTTGCCTGGGTTAAAGAGCTTACAACCGACTTAAACAAACTATTAGAGAAAGAAGATAAAGAAGCCGTTGAAGTCATTAACAAAGAAGATTTAAATCACATTTCAGAGAACATTAAACGCTTTTTGAAAGACTATATCACACCCGAAGACGAAGGACTCAACCCAAAAGAACTTTTAACCAAATACAGCGAAGAAATTGACAGCCTTTCAAAATTTGAAAAGGAAACCAATGTTTTTGGCTTTTATAATGCTTGGTGGGTATTTGGCGAAGTAGCCAAAGAAATGGACTACGATATTTTTATGGCAGAAGCCGAAAATGTGGGCTACAAACGCACCAAACGGGGCGAAAACCCAATGCCAAACGACCTTTACGATATTGAGTATGCACCAAACACCATTAAAACAAAAGAAATCTTGGAAGGCTACGACCGAGATATTAAAATCTTAAAAGAGAAATTGTCTGAATTAAAAGCGGAATTGGAAGCAGTCAATAAAAAAATTGACGGCAAAGAAACCGAAGCATTGAAAAAGAAAGCTGAAAAACTTAATGCTGACATTGAAGCACAAAACACAAAAATTGAACAGACTGAAACCGAGAAAAACCAAGTAATTGAGATTTTCAAAAAATATTATGAAGACGATAAACTAAAACCAGAATTTGCAGAGAGAACCGATACAGAACTGATTAACCACTTTAAAAACGGTTTGCTTTCACGCTATAAAAGTTGTGACATTGTGCTTCGCACATCTGAATTACTAACCATATTAGACAACATTAGAAAAGAAGTAGTATGGGAGTAAATATTCAAAAAAAGAAATTTTCTGATTTTCGCTCAGAAGAAAGTTTGCGATACGATTACAAGTATATTTCATCATTTGAAACTAGCAGTAAGGATTTTTATTCTTACAGACAGTTATTTGATTTCGTTCCTTTTCAAAGTGTTGATATTGCTAGCCTTGAAAAGTTTAAGTATGCTGAAATTGGCAACGTAAATAAATTAGGTGAAGTTGAGCCAATTGAATTATCATTTGACGACAGGCAAGAAGAAAACGAAAGTTTATTTAAAAAGATTGAAAAGGGAGATATTATCAAACCCTTATCGGGTGATGTTCTGATTTCTAAAATTAGACCTTACCTAAATAAAAATGTTTTAATTGAAAACGAAGAAACGTATTTTACTAAAGCGTTTATTCATATTAGACCAAAAATCAATTCTGAACTTTTCTTTTTAGCTCTAAGAACAAAATTTATCAATCAAATAAATGCAGTATCAAGACAAGGTAAAGGTTATCCTACTTTAAGGGTAGACGATTTAAAATCTATTCGTTTCCCGAAATCAATTGTTGATGCACTTGTTAATTCACAATCAGAGCTTATTGAAAAAATAAGTCCTTTAAAACAAGATATTGCAAATCTAAAAGCAACCAAGAAGCAAACTTTAAGCATTATCAATCAAGTTTTTGGAGAATCATTTGACTTTGATTGGTCAGCGTTTGAAAACATCAAGAAAGAGAAAAGTTATACTTCAAGCATTTCAAAGTTTTCAAACAACATTGATTGCCGAATGGGTATTCGCTTTCATAACAAAGCAGGAGCTTATATTCAATCATTTTTAGAAAGCATGACAAACAAGCGAATTAAAGATTTCATCTCCGAGAATATCGTTTTGGGCAAAAGTGTTTCACCAAGCGACTATGATGAAGAAGGTGAATATTTTTATATCGCAATGTCAAATATCAAAACTTGGGAATTTGACCCCGAAGACTGCAAAAGGGTTTCTGAAAGTTATGCAGCAAGTAATCTAAACAAGACAGTGAAAAAAGGCGACATCCTTTTAGCACGTTCTGGAGAAGGAACAATCGGAAAAGTTGCCCTAATTGAAGACGAAGACATAAACGGAATTTTTGCAGACTTCACGCAAAGAATAAGACTAACAGGTTTTGACCCTTTGTGTGCCTATTACTATATGCGAAGCGACTTTTTTCAGTATCTGGTTTACACTCACAAAAAAGGACTTGGCAACAACACTAACATTTTCCCAAGTCAAATAAAAGAGTTTCCAATTCCCGATTGGGACGATACCAAACAGGCTGAAATAGTTGAAAAAATCAAAACACAACTTGACGAGCAAAAAGTAATTGACAGACAAATTGAAGAAAAACAACAGGCGATAAACAAGATAATTGAAGACGCAATAAAACAAGAACAAAACTGATATGCCAATGCACAACAGCCATACACAATGCCAAGTCGCACCAGCCGACACGCAAGCCAAAACTTGCCCAAGAGTATGCCCTTGGCCACGCTGATGAGCATGAACTAAATATACAACGAATAAACAACATTGTAAAAAGCAATAGCGGGTGAAGTGGTAAAATCAAGGTCTGTGCATTTAATAAATTTTGTGATGGCGGACAGGTAATCGCCTTGATATCAGCCACTGCTCTTATATTTAACCGATATTAGTTATTATAAATAAGGATATGCATCAATTTAGTGAATTAGTATTTAGAAGTACTTCTTTTACTTTAGGCATATTGGAAGAAGTTGAATCTAAAGTAATAGTACAACTCCGAACAAGCGGTTCAACTTTTCTTATTAAGAATCTTCAAATGATTCAACTTCAAAAGGCAATCACTGCAGTAGGAATGTTTTCGATATTTGAATCCATATTACAAGACGGTTTAGCTTGTAGGAATGGTTTTGAAGAAGCAAGAAAAATCCTAAATAATTCGGACAATTATGATCTAAAAAATCGTTTTGAAGATTTTATCTGCGCTATTAACGTTCTTAAACATGGAGAGGGGCGAAGTTATGAAACGTTGGTTGCTAAATCAAGTAAATTGTCTTTTAAAATAAAAATGCCTGGAGAAGATTATTTTAATGAAGGTGATGTTTCGGAAATTCGAACATTAATTGAAGTGAACGACGAATTCGTGTTAGCTTGTGCAAAGTTAATTGAAGAAGTTTCAGATGTGATTAGAAAAGAACGTCCTGGCTATTTCTTTTAAAACATTTTAATGTGGGAATTAAATATTTATGGGAATTGAATAACTATCCATAGCAAAATCTATATGTTAATTGCTATGCGGGTCAGTCGGGCAGATCGGTGTGTCACATTTTTTGCAGGTATGCCATTCCTAATATTAACTGCCTAATCTTTCTACTCACCTCGCTTTACCCTGTTCACTCCTTTCATTCCGTCGACCACATCGTTCATTTCTACCATCGGTTCTTAATGTAACTATCGCACCGTCTATTCACTTCTGTGTCCAACTTCATTCTCTCCATTCACACCGCACCGCTTTTTGGGATTGTTCAACTCCGCTCTATTGAAGTGTGCATTCTGGTCGCAAGCTCCCGTCATCCACACCGGATCGCTCCCGACCTGTTACAACCTGTTCTTTTGCCGTTCAATTCGTTACCAGGCTACGCCTGACAATCTCAACTCACTCACTTCATCGCTTGCTGTATGGAGTGTCAACTCCATACAGCATTGGCGTTTTTAAACTTATCGGTTTGCACAAAAAGTGCGCCACACCTTCCGGTGTGGGATTGATGTTATATTATTGTTTCTATTCACTTATCATTTGTATGATAGGTATATATCAAATATATATCATAACTTTATAAGCATTAATTAAAAATCAATCATGGAAATTTACAAAGATAATTATGAAATTAGTCGTAGTATAACTATCGAACTGGATTCTGAGTCATTTTATTTTTGTTCGTACGATTCTGGTAATGGATTCGAAGAAGAAAAAATTATTACGGTAGAAGATATCGCTTCACTTAAAAAAGCAATGAATGCTAAGTCTGACGATGAGCTATTAAACAGGATAAAAGCTAAGTTTTCGAAAGTTAATGGGGTAGAACCGTTCTTTAATTATTTGGAAAAGCGTAGTGTCGATGTATTATATCATTGTTTTACAAAATAATATAATATTTTAAACACGGAAAAACGATGACTTTAAGGTCGCTTCGCGAGCGTTTTTCCTCATCTCTTTAATACCATTGATAAAATAAACGATGAGAATTACTTGCGTAATCCTCATCGTGGCATCCATTGAGTTATGGCTTAATACAACTATTTAATGGATGTGTCGGTATGAGTTGTTTTTGAGTTATGTTTCTTTGGTTTATACTGCAGGATCATTGTTTTATACCTCTCTCTCACTTCGGGACTTCTCTTATGAGCCCTTAATGATCTCCATCTCGCTTCTATTGTGAAAAAGATAATTAATAGTAAACTTACGATTATTACAATTGCTGAAATTAGTCTAAAAGTATCTGCACTCATGGTCTTTAAGTTTGATATTTCTCAAAATTAACTATTTTATTTATACTTATCAAATCTTATTGTATGTATCTTAAATTTTCAAATCTTGGAAAAACTGATCTGAAAATAGAGTAAATTTGCTGGAATGAAAAAGCAACTAAACACCCAAAAAATAGAACTTATTCAACCTGAGAGTTCTGAGCAGAAGTACCCGTACATAGGTAATGTTCAGGCTGGCTTCCCTTCTCCTGCGGATGACTTCTTCCACGACTATATAAGTTTGGATGAACTGCTGGTAGATCATAAAGAAACTACATTCTTTGCAAGGGTATCGGGTAGTTCTATGGGTAATGATTTTAGTGATGGAGATCTTCTGATTATTGATAAAAGCTTAGAGTGGGAAGAAAATAAAATCGCTCTTTGTTTTATCGATGGTGAATTTACATTGAAGCGTATTAAAATGAAAGATGGTAAGTGCTTCCTGGTTCCTTCGAATAAGGACTTCCCATTATTAGAGGTGAACTATGAACAGGGTGTGACTATATGGGGAGTGGTAAAGTATTCTATACGTAAACATTGACACAAAAAAACGATGAAGTGGAATGCCTTCAGACTTCATCGTTAATTACTACCATATATTAAATGAAAATAAATCAATTATTTTCTAGACACCCTGATTGTGATTTTTCTATCAATTGAGAAAAACAAAATTAACCAATTATAGGCAAGAAACAAAAACAAATATAAGTATAGCCGAAAATATAGATGTACGCACTTATAGACTGTAATAACTTTTACGCTTCCTGTGAAAGAGTATTCAATCCTACTCTAATCGGAATACCAGTTGTTGTTTTAAGCAACAACGATGGTTGTGTTATTGCAAGGTCAAATGAGGCTAAAGCAATTGGCATACCTATGGGGGCACCTGCGTTCGAGTATGAGCATCTATTTCGAAGATACAAGGTTAAAGTGTTTTCGGCCAACTTCCCTCTCTATGGTGATATGAGCAGACGTGTAATGTCTCTATTATCAAATTACAGTCCTCACCAGGAGATTTATTCTATTGATGAGTGTTTCCTGAATCTGGAGGGTATTAATGTGGACCTGCAGAAGTATGGTCTTGAAATGAAAGCAAGGATTGAAAAAGGTACCGGTATACCAATAAGTATTGGAACTGCTCCTACTAAAGCCCTGGCTAAACTGGCCAACAGGATTGCAAAGAAGTTTCCAAATGAGACTGGTGGTAGTTATGTCATTGATACGGAAGAGAAGCGCATTAAAGCTCTGAAATGGCTTAAGGTTGAGGATATATGGGGCGTAGGTAGAAGAAATGCTAAGAAGCTTTATGCTATTGGTGCTTATAAAGCTATTGACTTTGTGAATCTCTCTGAAGCCTGGGTAAGAAAGAATATGACCATTACCGGGTTGAACTTGCAAAAGGATTTGAAAGGTATTCCAACTATCGAAATGGTTGAGCCTGAAAAGAAGAAATCTATTGGTACTTCTAGAACATTCGAAACTGATCTTCGTTCTTTTGACGAAGTACGTGAACGTATAACAACTTTTACTTCTATGAGTGCCGAGAAATTACGAGAACAGAATTCTTTCTGTAAACGATTAATTGTTTTCATTGGTACCAATCCTTTTAAGGAGCATGAAACGCAGTATTACCCATCTATACAGATTAAATTGGCTTTCCCGACTAACTCTACTCTTGAAATGGTGAAGTTTGCTAATGAAGGCTTAAAACAGATATTCAAAAATAACCTGTATTATAAACGGGGTGGGGTATTGCTTACTGATTTTGTTGATGCGAGTGTTTACCAGCCCTCACTTTTCTTTAATTCTGATCCAAAACACAAAAAACTGATGGAGGTAATCGATAAACTTAACGATAAGTATCATCGTGATGTTGTAAGGCTGGCTTCACAAGACGAGCGGAAGCATAAGATGAAACAGGCTCATCTCTCTCCTCACTATACTACTGATATCAATGAAATACTTACAGTTGAAGTGTAGTTGATTAATACCTAATCTTAAGCTTAGAACTTGGTGTAAGATTTATTGTAGTCGTATCATTGTCTTCTTCCCAATCAGGGTATTCAATTCCAATGTCGTTTTCCTTCTCTTCTTCGGTTGATTCTGGTTCTAATATTTCCGATGATCCACATGATGGGATAATAAATAGAATTATTGATAATAATATTGCTCTTGAGTTCTTCATATTATTACAAATTTAAACATTTAACCTTAATTGTCAATTTAAACAGGCTAATTTATAATTTATCCTTTAACCGTTGTGTCACACTTTTTGTAGATATACCATCCCGGATATTAACTGTAGTCCATCTTTTCCAACGTCGCTTTGCAGTGTTCTTTCCGCTCATTCGCTGGACACCTTGCGGTGTCCGGCGTCAATCACTCCTCTCACACCGCATCGCTATTCCCAATAGTCACCTCCGCTCCATTGCAGTGTGCATTTGGTCGCTGTCGCTCCCGTCATCCACACCGCATCGCTTCCGACCTGTTCCTACCACCGCTCTTGCCCTGTGCGTTCTGGTCGCAGGCTCCCTCCACCCACACCGCAATCGCTCCATTCCGCTCATTCCATAATCCCTTAGAGCGACGCTTCGCGTCACTTCTCCCGGGATTATTCCATTCGCTACCGTAGCATTTGCTGTGTGAATTAAACGCTTCAGTGCATTTTTGTCCGCTTCGCTTCCAAAACAGCCCTTACGCTATCACACAGCCTTGGGGTGTTTAGACCTATCGTGGTAAACAAAAAATCCGCCACAACTACCAGTGTAGGATAGTTAACAGTCTATTTGTTTAATCTATTTACAGGTATGATTGCTTTCAACATTCAAAATGTTGAAATATGATTTATCACAACCTTTTCTATATATAGTAAGCCATAATTTGTACCTGTATGTTTGTATTTATTAATTTATTGTCTTACACAATTATCAAGTTTAGTTTAGCATTTTTTCGTGCGGTTTCTATATTTACCCGGATGTTAATCAATGTAATTCAATAATTTGTAGCAAAACATTCAGGCTTTCAAGTTACTTTTCCTGGATATTGTAAAGGTGTACCAATTAAACAAAAACAGGTTATAAGGTGTTCCTCCGTCGTTCACTTAATGCAATAAAACATATGTGCAAGGGCAAGCCCTGGCGGGTGTTAGAGAAAATCTCCACCCTTCGGGTAGTATTTTCTCTAACACCCTTGCACATACCACATCCGCAGTCACTCTTGCGCTCCAGTAGGTGCTCATCGTGACGCGTCTGTTTGTTTTATTGCATGACGCTCACTCGGTCGTCACTCGTGGCTCTCTCTGCCCCCCTTGAATCCCCTTTAAGGTATTCGCTTCGCTCATACATTTTTTATAAAGGGGTGCAGACGCCACTCAGTGTTTGTGCTCGCCTGCGGGTCGCTCGGGCTGCCCGGCTTGTCACACTTTTTGTAGATACTCCATCCCTTATTTATTACCTTTCTGGTAGTTTTTTATTATTATATATTTCGTATCTCTCTGCCAATCTTGATTCTTGCCTTTTGTACCTTAGTCGCTTTCTGTGATTATTCCATTCTCTCCGTCATAATTTGGCTCATGCTTCGCTTCAAATTACTCCTTCGTTCATTTCATAGTCACAGCCTGGTAATTTAACGTCAAAGGTTTCATTCAGAGAGTCAGTCGTTCCTCCTTTCTCTCTGAATGTCCTTTTCCTCCCTGCAGGATTAAACAAAAAGTCCGCCAAGCCTGCTGATCACAGTAGTCGTCAGGCGCGCTCGTATCCTCGCGCTTCTTCCTGCCCACACCCTCGCTCCACTCGCGTCGGCTCGCGCCTCTCACTACGCAAAAGAATAAATTCTTTCGCTTCGTTCGGATAACCTGTTTTTTTCCATTGCAGTTAAACATTCTTGGGATAAATTTTTTGTGTCCGATAGTTATAGTTTTTTTATTGCAGTTTTAAATCCTTTTTGTTTAATATTCAGCACCTGTTTTGTTCGTTTGGCCGTATCAGTATTTTACGTCTCTGCGCTTCGCTTGCGAGGCTTATGTGTGTCATTGTATTGTTAAATTACTTTGTTGTTTTTCCATTCTTTTGATTTAACTTGTCTATTTCAATTATTAGTTTTGCTTCGCAAATCTAATGCACCTTAACAGGTGCTTGATTTTTTTAAGTCTGTATTCATACCCTTATTCCTTCTATTATTGTTGAGGAAATTGTAACTTTGAGGAAGTAATTACAACTATTATGTTAAATAAATCATGCCATTTCAATAAAGTCACTTTATCACGTGATATAATGATTCAACGATTTGATAAAGGTTTGTTGAGGTTTTCTTTTAATCTCTACTCTCTAAAGAATCCTTTGTGGATTCATATCGGTACTTCTTTTGATGCAGGTGATTATTTAAAGCATTTGCTCAGCACTACAGATTTGACTGTTCCTATTTATTCTTTAATGAATATGGTACTTGAAGCGGGTTTCAAATTCCCATTGGATAGAGTGATAAATATTGAGGATTCAGATTGTAGTGAATCCTTCTTTGAGTGTATTGATAGTTATCTTTGGAACCGAAAACCTGATTTTAATGAAGAGGATCTGTATTTAACTTATCAGATTACGTATGATGTTAAAGAGAGGTATGATAAATATATTAAGGAAAACCCCAGCCCAGATCTATATGATGAAATGTTCACTATTCTTACAAATTCAGACATCACTTATTATAACGTTGTAAATGGTTCTTTTTCAGAAGAAAGAATTAACAATTGCTAGTCCTGTATATGTTTTAAAAAATACATTCAAGTTACTACCTTCCGGATAAATGAAATCATAGCAAAGGTAGGTTGTCTTTTATATTACGTCAAGGTCAGGCACTTCGTGTTTTCAAGAAAATCTCCAATTATGCTGGCGCATAAATAGTATTTTCCTGAAAAACCTTGCCTAATATAACGACGCCATGGTGCTATACGCTATGATTGCAGTTTATCCTTTCCCTTTCATTGACCTTACACCTGTTAAGGCAAATTGACGCAAATCGAAGTAAAATTGAGCAAATCAAAGCAAAATTAACCGATATTTTTAGCTCTCATATTTAATCATTTTAATTGCTTGAAGGAGTTGGTACTTATCCATATAAGTCCGGACCATGGCCGTACCATGTTCGTACCAAGTCTAATTAGTTTAACATTTTAAAGATTACAAATTATGGGTACTATTAAAAAAGGTATTCTCGGAGGTTTCTCCGGAAAAGTGGGCTCCGTAGTTGGAGCAAGCTGGAAGAGTATCGACTACATCAGAAGTCTTCCGGCAAGCGTTAGAAATCCAAGGACACCGGCTCAGGTGAACCAGAGGAGTAAGTTTGCAACAGTTATTAAATTCCTTACCAAGTTCACACCAATCTTAAATATTGGTTTCAGGAACTTTGCAAATAATCAGACCGCAATCAATGCTGCGATGTCATATCATATTCATAATGCAGTTATCGGCCAGGATGGAGAATATGAGATAGATTATGAAAAGGTGATGATCTCAAGAGGTCCTCTTTACAAACCACTATTGTGTGAGGCGATGATTGATAATGGCGAGATTGCAATTGGCTGGGATCCGAAGCCTCTGGCCAACGGTTCTTCAGATGACTACGCAATAGTACTGCTTTACAACAAAACCAAAGATGAAGTAATTGTGGATGTTAATGGGGAAACCAGATCAAGAGGTTATACCGGAGTTGATTTCCATGATCACTGGCTGGGCGATGAGCTTGAAGTCTATATTGGCTTCGTTTCAGATGATGGCAAGCTGATATCTGACAGCATGTATATGGGTTGCTTTAAGTTACCTGATGCATAACCCTGTATTCTTATTTTTTTAATTAACTCTGAACCGCTCCTTTTAACCCGGGGGCGGTTCGTTTTAACTATGAAAATGTGATGAACCAGTTACTAAATATCAATTACGAGCTGATAGGAACAATCAGCACCATTTTAGGTGGTGGAGCTCTGGGAGGATTTATCTCCAGGATTGTAAACAGGAAAGAGATAAGGCGTATAAAGAAGAGCGAGGCAATACAATCCGAAGCAATGGCAAAAAGAGAGGATGCATCTGCAGCATCGGAGATGATGGGACTACTGGAGCGTACTGTTGCCCACATGGAGAAGATGAACTCTTATAATGAGACAAACTCTGAAAGCCTGCTGAAGATGGTAAGGGAGAAGGACAGCATCAACAACAAGCTAAAAAAGGATCTTGAGTTTTTGCAATTGCAGAGAACAGAGGATCACAGGCGTATTACAGGACTTGAGAAGATTGTTAAGAGAGAGCTGGAATGGCGTAAAGACAGCGATTATCACTATTGCTCAGTAGTTGATTGCGAGGTCAGGAAACCTCCATTTGGAACTTTTAAACGTGATGTGAAAAAATAATCTTTATGGATAAAGGTGTTTTTTTTAAGATAATCTCAAAAACTCTCTTTTTTGGCAGGCTTACGCCTCATCAAAAAAGAGGTGTAGAAACTAAACTAACAGCTTTTGATATTTATGATATTGTTGATGATCGATGGAGAGCTTATATGCTTGCCACTGTATTACACGAAACAGGAGGTGAAATGCAACCGGTTGAGGAAGTCGGAAAAGGTGCCGGCAGACCTTATGGAAAAAAACTTAAACATGATCGCACGGTATACACTTTCCCGGATAGGCTTTATTATGGTCGTGGTGATGTTCAACTCACATGGTACGAGAACTACGAGTTGATGGGTAAACTTTTGAATTACCCATTATTGAAATATCCTGAATTAGCACTGGAACCTGAAATTTCTGCGAGAATTATGATTGAAGGTATGACTCGCGGTATTTCTAATCGTGGCGACTTCACCGGTGTTTCTCTTGAAAACTATTTCAATAATCATAAGGAGGATCCTATTAATGCCAGGAGAATTGTTAACGGATTGGACCGGGCAAGCCTCATTGCAAAATATTACAGATTGTTTTTAAATGCAATAAGAATTTCTAAAAATTAGGAAATGGTACCGCTAAAATATAAAATACTGTTTATTGTTCCTCTGCTTTTCATTTCTTGTAAACCAAAACAAGTAATAACAGAGGAGATCTATTACAGGTCTGACAGCTCTGCAGTCCTTGTGTTGGAAGAGGTAATCACACAAAAAGAAATTCAAATCTTTTCTTTACAAAGCGAATTAAATCGCTTTGAAGAAGAAAACTTCAACCTGAAAAGTGAGATCTCAACATATGAAATTAATTATGACACGACCCAGCCAATCAATCCTGTAACTCAAAAACCTCCAATATCATCCGAGATAATTACTAGAAGCAACTCCCAGCTAGAAAAAACTCTCAATCAATATGAGGTTCTGCTCCGGGAAGCTTCAATTGAAAACACTCACTTGACCACAAAAAACATCAATCTTCAACTTATAGTAGAGGCGATGAAGGAGGAGAATAAAACGTTAAAATCTAAATCTAATCCTGGTACCCAGCTTAAATCCAAATTGTTTTTAACCGGTATAATTTCAGGAATCATGATTTGTGTAATTTCAATTATGATTATAAGGAAATAATTTACTCTTATTATCCAGTTACTCCTACTGAATTAATCGTATTGTATTTTTTCTCCGGATTAATTAATTTCAAATTAATCTCTCTTCTCTTTTTCACTGTTAAGTTAACATATCCAGCAGTGACATCTTTTTTTGTGCTATGACCTACCATCTTTTTAACAACTATCGGATTGATTAATAATTCACTTGTTAGATGAGTTATATAGCTATTCCTTGTATATGAAGTTGAAATTTCTGGATCTAATGATAATTCATTTGCTATATTCTTAAGAGAGGAGTTTATAGGTTCTAATTTCAGTCTGGTCTCTCTTTTTATTAAATTTTCATTATTTTCTGTAGGCTCAATACCATTTAAAAATGGGAAAATATACCCTTCTTGTGAATCATTGCCTTGTCTATTTATGATCTCAATCATTGGAGGTAAAATAGGAACATAAATATAAGTTGGTTCCTCTCCTTTTCTTAATGTCTTTTTTCGTTCAAAAATTATCTCATTTCTTGGTGCATCAATATTCTTATAAGTTAGTCGGCAAAGGTCTCCAAAATTAAGACCATTGCAGTAAAACATAAATACAAATATATCACGTGCTGTTGCCAGGGCTGGATTATCTGTCTTAAAATTCTCAATTTTCCAAATATCTTCTATTGGCATTGCAATCTCTTTTCTGCCTCCTGCTGGTATTTCGTACTTCCCGTTATTTACTCCAAATGGATATTTGCTACCCTCAATATATGGTTTATCCCCATCTTTATTGTTGATTATTGCCCTTAACGTTCTCATATATATTCCCATGGTTGCATAAGAAACTTCTGTTTTCTCCCAGAATTTCTCGCATTCATTTAAAAATTTAGGTGTTATCTCATCAAAGGATATTTCTTCTTCAACAGTTAGTACATTACTTCCGATAGTTATATGCTTTTGTTCAATACAGGTTTGAATGAATTGAATTTTATCAGCCTTTTTCTTTTTTAGAGAATAGTGCTTGAATCTCATCAAAGCTTTTAAGGTTGTTCTGTATATAGATGCATTTCCAACTTTATATTCGTTTTCTAACGCTGTTATCTTGTTTTGAAAAGCTTCATTTACTGTTTCTGATAAAGGCTTTTTTAAGATATTATCTAATGCCTCAAATGAAAACTCATTTATTTCAGCTAATGCGTTAATTGCGGGTTTTAATGATAGAGCTAAATAATTGTTTAGAGTTTGTTTTGTAAGTTTATGTTTTTTCAAGTCTCTATTAATGAATTCATCCCATTCTTTTATCTCAAATTCAAAACCTGAATAATAGTATTTATGTCTTCTTTCGTATGTTACTCGCCAAAAAATTGGTGCTTCAACGTCATCTTTATTTCTGTATTTTCTCGTTAAACACACCGATATATTTCTGTTCTTGTACTTGAAAGCATTTGTTTTTTTAGGTACTTTGTTTAGATTTTCCATAGTCGTAATTAATTATTTAGTAAGTATGGGAAAACAATGGGAAAACAAATGTACCTATACAACGATAAATAACCAAATATATCAAGCGTTATGTTTTATGCGTATTTTATAATATACAAATAATCAGACATGTAAAATGCAACAATAAATATCGAAAAATATTAGGTTTAGCCTTCTAAGCTGTGGGTCGTGGGTTCGAATCCCGCTCGGATCACTCTCTGAATAAGGGGGCTGTTCCAAAAGGACAGCTCCTTTTTTAATTTTTTATGCTGCTATTTTCTGATTGTTGTTATTAATTGATGAGAAACTTTTAGAGTTGATCTCTATTTTTATAAAAAACAGAATAATATCTCCTTTTTGCCCATATTTCTCCAAAAAACAGAGTATTTCTTTATCGGCTAATCCCTTCAAGTGTAGTTTTCCGAGGTTAAACGCGATAGCGAAGATTGCAAAGTCCATCAAAACCTTGTCTTTGTTAAAGTGTCTGAACCTATTGTAGTGTTTGTTGGATTTAGTTTGGCCGAACACTGACTCCGGTTCTATAGCACGCTGACTTCGATGATAAATTCCTTCTTCGCATGTCAACAGTTCCCTTGCTTTCTGTTTATGGCGGTTAAGGTTATGTATGATAGTAATCTCCAAGATTTATATTGAAAGCAGTTTCAATATATTCTGCCAATTCTTTTATATTGGTATTCCCATTATTGAAGCATTTTGCTGTATCCCAAGAATATAGTTGCTCCACTAGTTCAGTTTTCTTAGCTGTCCAAGTCATCTTAACTTTCGGAAGTTTTACTTCTTGTTGAAATGAAATAGGATAAGATTCGAGTTTAGCTAATTCTTCGTTGAGATAAATAACCAACATTTCATTCGATAATATTTTGGCTATTTTGAAGTCGAAACTTGTTGAGAATACAGGGTCTCTCTCAAAATAAAATGAATCTAAGTTAAGCTGAATATCAGGTTTTCCTCGCATAAAATAGAATCTATCCAGATGATTGCAGCCTGTTCGATAATATTTATATAAATCAAGATTCCTCTCAAAATATCCTTTAATGCGGTCTAGTTCATTATTTAGATAGTTTTTTTGAGTCTCGAAACTCCCACTTGGACGCATTACCTCTATGCTGTAGATTTTCCTGTAATAGATTAGCTTACTGAATAGTTGAGGTTTTATCTCCTTGAAAAAGGCTATCTCTTCAGATTCATCTTTGAATGTATAGCTTGATATATATGATTTTAAACTATTAAAGGCATTTTCTAAAATATTGACCGCTTGGGTCGCTTTGAAAAACACGTCATTTTCCTCTAATACAATATTTTGAAGATTTGCATTTATATCTTCTATTAGTTCCTGAGTGTAATTTTTCATGATCTTTGAGGTTAAGAGAATATATAATAAAAATACCCAATAAGGTTTTCCCCCTATTGAGTATTTAAATTTCTTATTCTATCACTGTTTCCATGCAATAACAGCAAAATTCCCTTTTGATATTTCACTAACTCTATTAATCCATTGGATTTCACTTTGAGCCTTAGCTTTGAAAAATGGACTTTGAGTGTCTGTCAAATATAAACTGGAATTTATTACCCACCATTTATTTTCTATTCCTGCACGTTGCAAATCTTCCTGTAATCTATGTGCTTCATATACAGGTGTTGTTTCGGGTAGGGTAACAATAATTACTTCTGTTTCTTTTTTGTTTCTTAACCGAGGAAGTAAGTTCTGTACTGTCGGAGAAATAGTGCCCTGCGTTCTTTCGACTTCTTTATGGTAGCTCTGTGTTGAATCAAGCAATAATAATGTATGACCTGTTGGTGCTGTATCTATTACAACCACTTCATTATCCGCTTTTGCTACTATATCGGCAAAAGAATTGAAAACAGCTATTTCTTGTGTACATGGAGAACGTAAATCTTCTTCAATATAGCTTAGATCAGCATCGCCCATTGTTTCACGAGCTTTGTCAAGTACCTTTTTTTGATAGTCTGCTAATACTTTCTTTTCATCGATATGGCTAACTGTAATGCCATCAACCTTCGTTTCAATAAATGATAAGTGATTCGCAGGGTCAGTTGTTGTAAGGTGTACTTTAAGCCCTTTTTGAGCCAAGCCACGAGCAACTTCGCCCGCTATTGTAGTTTTACCTACTCCACCTTTACCCATTGTAAAAATGACTCTTTTACCTGTTTTATATAAGTCGTCTATAATGTCATTTATTCCGTTAAAGTCTTTTGAACTTATTTCTGCATCAACAAGCACTGAGCCTTCGTCAGAACTTAACATCGCTCGTATATTATCAACTCCTGTCATATTGTACGAGCGGAGAGGAACGATATAAGTATTCATATCAAGAAGCATTCTAGAACGATTGTCTAATGCGATTTGCTGACGCTGATATATTTGCTCGGATATTTTATCGGCTTTATCATATTCAAGCAGCACACCGTTAATAATCAACTGTTGCGATTGAATATTTATATCAAGCAATTCTTTAGCCGAACGCTCTACTTCTTGCAATGGACTTTCGTCAGGTCTGGAAACAAAGAACATAGTTGTCTTTGTCGGATTTTTCAGTGTTTCAACAGCATCCTCATATACTTTTTTCCTATCTGTTAGTCCTGACAGTTGACCAAGACACGATGCACCGGTAGTGTTTTCATCAATAAAGGTATTCCAAGCAGAAGGTAACTCTAGCATTCTAAGGGTATGACCAGTAGGTGCTGTATCAAAAATGATATAGTTGTAATCTTTACGTTTGTCCCCATTGGTAATATAATCGGAGAACTCATTAAATGCAGCTATTTCAACAGTACATGAACCTGATAACTGTTCTTCCATATTGGCTATAACATTTTCAGGTAGTTTGCCCCTAAAAGGAGCGATAACCGATTCTTTATATTCGTATGCCGCTTCTTCGGGGTTTAGGTTGACAACACTAAGATTCGGAACTTCTTTTATTTTAGTTTCTTTATTGCTTAGTGGAATACTAAAAACGTCTTGTAGATTAGAAGCAGGATCGGTACTTACCAACAGGACTTTTTTGCCATTGTCGGCAAGATTGACTGCTGTGGCACAAGCGATAGAAGTTTTACCAACTCCGCCTTTACCTGTAAAAAACACATACTTCGTTTTAATACTGTCAATCGGATTAAATTTATTCATGTCTACTTATTTTTATAGTGTACAATCCCTATCCTAACCGTTTTTTCGGTTAGGCAAATTGATGTAACACTGTGTTTATTAATTTATTGTTTGATAGTTAGCTCTTCTTCGTTAATCTCTAGCCATTCGGCGATTTGCTTATTGGATGGGTATGTTTTTTTCAACACCACCTCGCCATTAATTGTAGTGAGAGGCATAGCGTCAGAGCCTTCTTCCATTAGAATTTTATTAACTGCTAGTGTATCGACATAGACTTGCGGATTATCTTTCAGATTAAAACGTTCTATGATTATCCCTTTTTTCTTCTTCAAGGTTTCAATCACTACGGCGATACGCATTAGTTCAGGATCAATATTCACTCCGCAAAGACCAGTCGGGCAGCATAAAGCAGGATCGTATATCTTAATCTCTTTTCTGTTATCTAATTTTAAGCCTTCCATATTTCAGTTATTTTATATTGTTATTACCTTTCTAATTTCTTCTTCCGATGGCACTATTCCTTTGATAACAACTTCGCCATCCACAACCACAGCAGGGAGAGACATGATATTATATTTGACAATTTCTAAAATATCTTCCTCCTTCCTTAGAGTAGGCTCGTTCTCCATGCCTTCGATCACTTTCGCAACTCTGTCATAAGTTGTTTTACAATTTGGGCAACCTGTGCCTAATACTACTATTTCCATATCTTACTCTATTAAATATTCGTTACTATATAATATATTCCCACTACGATAAATACTGCCGAAACAATTCGCCTGAACCATACTTCAAAACTTTTCATTCTGTTGTAGAACTTTCCAACATTCGACATACTGTAAGCCAAAAGATAAGCAATGATAATAACAGGTAATCCCGTTGCTATGGCAAATACTGGAGGTAAAAGTAGTCCCGATGGGCTGCTAATTGTCATAGGAATAAGCACACCGAAATAAAGTACCCCACTGTATGGACAAAAAGCTAATGCGAATAGTACCCCTAACAGAAAAGCGTTCAGGTAGTTTTTCTTCATTCTCTTTTCACTAACCTTTGATGTGATTTTGCTTAATGCTGGGATATTAAATTTGATAACGTCTAACATCAATATGCCGATTATGATTAAGGCAATACCTAAATACAAACCGCTAATATTTTGCAGCATTTTGGCTACATAGAATTTACTTGCCCCGAAATAAAATACCAATCCTAAAGCTGTGTAACTGAAAGTACGTCCTAATGTATAGAATATACCATTGAAAAGGACACGCTTTTTATCGGCTATATCTTTACTCAAATAGGCTGTTGCTGTTATGTTAATATCTATTGAATTAGCTATTGGAGAATTGAATTTAAACTCTACTCTGATAGAACATGAAGAAACGGAATATACGAAACAGAATAATGAGGATAAGAAGCAACGAAAAGCTTTGTGGGCGGTATTAATTATCAACTTCGCTTTCTTCATTATTGAGATGGCGACTGGTATTGTCTCCAAGTCAATGGGTTTGGTAGCCGATAGATAATAGTCAGTTTCCTATTTGTCAAATCATATTCTTGATGAATGATATTATCTAAATTCTCCAATTTCAGGCGTATGAGATTTTCTTCACACGGACAATCCATTTTATCTATTATAAATACTGCCTTATACATGATCAGTAATATTTCTTTTTAAGCCAAAATGCAACATTTACAAGGGCGATGAGTACGGGCACTTCGACAAGTGGCCCTACTACTCCCGCAAATGCTTGTCCGCTATGAATACCAAAAACACCGATAGCAACTGCAATAGCTAACTCAAAATTATTCCCTGCTGCGGTAAATGATACGGAAGCATTTATATCGTAACTAGCTCCTGCCGCTTTAGAAGCAAAGAAGCTGATAAAGAACATAGCCACAAAGTAAATTAATAGAGGTATGGCAATGCGTACCACATCCATTGGTATTTGTACTATCAGTTCCCCTTTAAGGCTAAACATCAATATGATGGTAAATAGTAATGCAATTAAAGTAAGTGGGGAAATAGTCGGGATGAATTTTTCTTCATACCATTTTACACCTTTGACCTTTACTAAAATCAATCTGCTTAGAATACCCATTAGGAAAGGGATTCCCAAATAAATTGCAACTGTTTCGGCTATTGTTCCAATCGAAATATCTACGATTGCACCTTCAAACCCGAACAATGGAGGAAGTTTGGTTATAAATAACCATGCATAAAAACTGTATAAGAATACTTGAAAAATACTGTTTAATGCCACAAGCCCTGCACCATATTCGCTATTGCCATCCGCCAAATCATTCCAAACTAAGACCATTGCTATGCATCGGGCAAGTCCGATTAGTATAACACCGACCATATATTCGGGATAATCTTGTAAGAAGGTTATTGCCAAAATAAACATCAAGATAGGGCTGACTATCCAATTCAGAAATAAGGATAGACTCAATATTTTCACATTCTTAAAAACCTTTGGAAGAAGTTTGTAATTAACTTTAGCTAATGGAGGATACATCATAAGGATTAATCCGATTGCTAAAGGAATATTTGTTGTGCCACTTGATAGAGAATCAACGGATTCGGCGAATGTTGGGAAAAAATATCCCAATCCGACACCAATAGTCATTGCTATAAATATCCAAAGAGTTAAATTCTTATCAAGAAAACTCATTCTTTTATTACTCATGTTCTTTTATTTTGGTGTTATAGAAGTCTAAAAAAGCTTTTTGAATTTCATCACGGACGCGGATAAACTCGCTGTGAATATATTCTTCTGTACCTTTTGCATCGGATGGATCATCAAATCCGATATGCAACCTATTCTTTACTTTTCCTGTAAATGTTGGGCAACTTTCATTAGCACCACCACAGACTGTTATAACATAATCCCAAACATCATTAAGATACATATCAATACTATCTGATGTGTGATGGGATATATCTATTCCTATTTCCTTCATCACTTCAACAGCTTTCTGATTTAGTTTACCACTGGCTTGTGTTCCTGCCGAGTACACTTCCTGTTTGTCATCAAAAGATTGAAGAAAACCATGTGCCATCTGACTTCGGCAACTGTTACCTGTACAAAGAATCAATATTTTCATTTTATGCTGATATAGTTATTAATTTCGTATTTCGTAGATTAACGAACTTTTATGATAAATTTTTTTAGCATGAGCCAGAATTCATTTTTATTTCTTTGAAGAAATCTCCAAACAGAGACTTAGCCATGCTCCAATTTTCTTGATTGATACAATATTTGATACTAGGTAGTGTTATTTCGCCTTGGATAAGACCTGCATCCCGAAGTTCTTTTAGGTGCTGAGACAAGGTACTCTTTGCAACTGGAATTACTTCGGACATATCACCATGATAGCAACATTCTTGGGTAGCTAACATCTGCAAAATAGCAATACGCACAGGATGCGCCAAAGCTTTAGCTATGCGTGCGAGATTTTCTTGTTCTTCTGTTAATGCTTTTTTAGACATGATCGTTTTGTTATTGTTCGCAAATATACGAACATTGTTTTGTCTGCCAAATAAATATCAAATAAATTTTCCTAAAAGCAAATATTAGATAGAATTTTATTTGTTATATAATTAATAATTAGTAAGTTTGTTGATAGAAATTTATGCAGACAGAACGCTGTCAGAACTAGACAAAAGATTAAAACCCGTTCTCGGTACCACATAAAAGAGCAAAGTCTAGTTAGGGCTGATTACTAATCATTTACAAGATATAAAAGTGTTCCCGCTCGGATCACTCTCTGAATAAGGCACTTATCTATTAAAAAGATGAGTGCTTTTTTTTGTTTGGTAAAACAATAGGAAACATTTGTTGTAAAAGCGGTTTTTCACATTCACACCCCCCCCCATAAAAAAACACCCATCGTGCCTTGTGAGTGTTTCAAAGCAAATTAATTGACTAATATTATTTGAAGCAATCTATATAAGCTCCGAAAACATATAATTTGTTTCTTTGAGCTCCTGTAATTTCTTTAATTATATCTAACTTTTCTAAGTCAGCGAGTAAATTATAAATTGTTTGTGGTGATTTATCAATAATCTTCATAATTTCAGAAGCAGAAATTATGGGTTTCTTATACATATAATCAATAATTAATCGGGCATCTATCCCTCTTTTTCCTAAAGTATCAACACTTTTTTCAATTGAGTTTTTTAACTGCATAATCGCACTTAATGTATTTACTCCGTTTTGAGAAGTTTCTACAACTCCTGTAAGAAAAAACTTTAACCATTGACTAATATCATTATGAGTACGAACGCGCATTAAATTATCATAATATAAAGTTCTATGGCGTTCAAAAAAATCAGATAGATATAGAATTGGACGCTTTAGAATTTTTTTTGAAACAAGATATAAAGTTATTAATAATCTGCCTGTTCTTCCATTTCCATCTAAAAAAGGGTGTATTGTTTCAAATTGATAATGAATTAGAGCAATTTTTATCAAGTCGGGGGTAAAATCATTTTCTGAATTGGCGAATTTTTCAATATCTGACATTAAATTGTCTATCTCGTAGTGAACTGGAGGAATAAATATTGCATCGTTAAGAGTGGCTCCACCAATCCAGTTTTGACTATTTCGAAACTCTCCGGGTTGTTTATGCTGGCCTCTAACACCTTGTAAAAGAACTTTATGAGCCTGTTTTATAAGTCTAGTAGAGAAAGGCAATCTGTGTAGCATTTCAACAGCCTCATTCATTGCCATTATATAATTTTGAACCTCTTCCCAATCATCTCTTTTCTCTGCACTTATTTCTGATTTAGCTAAAAAAGCTTCTTCGACTTTCGTCTGAGTTCCCTCAATCTTAGATGATTGTGTAGCTTCTTTTGCAATATGCATTTGAATAAACAAGTCTATGTCTACATATTCAGAATACATATCTAAGCGTCCTAGAAAACGATCAGCTTTGCTTAATAGACTAATGACTTGCATATCATCAATTTCCCATTTCCTATTTAACAATGTTGGCTGAAAGCTTTTATAGCCTCCTTGATTTACAAACTTTCCAGACTTGTAATTTTTCATATTACATAAAAATTAGAATGAATAACCTTTTATTCTAAAAACACGCTCAAAATTAGAATAAAAAAATCACAATCCCAATTTATATAGTATAAATTAGAATAAGAGGGTTTTTATTCTAAGTTAGCTTGCTATCATACAAGTTCACTTGTTTTTGTATTCAAATAAATGAATACTGTGCAGTATCTAATTGTTTACTACATGGAAATAATGTAGTAATTGTATTAAAAGTTTGACTAATCTAAGTTTCGGATTTGGGAGAAAGTCTTCAAATACTTTTTTTTAACTCAAAACGTCAAAAGTGTTCGGTAAAGTGTTCGGTGTTATAATATTTGATATGTTTGTGGTAATACAATTTAAAACGGACATATAGAATCTGAACAGACTTGTTGACTTCTTAAAAACAAATAATTGAACATTCTCATTAGAGTAGTAGATCGTAAGGATAATGCTAAATCAGTAATCAGTAATGGAAGAATTAGTAACCATATCAGCCAATTTAGGGACTACAGAGGAACCTTTAATCGTACATATGGGTATTACCACTCAAGCCTGTTCACTAATGAGCGAAATGTTGGAGAAAGAACCAGAACCAGTAAGTAACGAAAGGTGGAATAAGATATTGTTTGAAGCATCAAAGAAGTATCCACCAGAGAAAAATAAAAGATGACGGATTTTTTATGATTATCACTTCTTCAAATTTTCTTCATAATATCTTATCCACTCTTCAGCGCTGATCTTCTGCATTAATTCGCCAATTAGCTTAAAAGGTATATCATCCAATTTTTTAAACCGAACGCAGCTCTTTCCCATATCAAGCTTTTGTTTTGCATGCTTTGGATATTCTGATATAAACCAATCAAGCAGATCAGGAAAGGCATATATTGCCATATGATAGAAGTTTATAGAGTGTTTCTGGGAGGCTATACTAGCAAAAGGTAAAGGTTCACTCGGTTTACAATGATAACCGGGTGGATAGATTCTATGAGGAACAACATAACCTAGACCTCCATAACTTATGGCAGCCTCAAATCCTTCTGGCAAGTTTTCTAATATAACATTGTGAAGTTTCTGAAATACCTCTTTCCTTTCTTCAGGAACATTGTTTAATATCTCAGTAACAGTTTTACCTTCCGTTTTCATAATTATATGATGATGTTAATCTTATGAAATTGTAAAACACTATAATGAATGTTTTTGTTTCATATAGAGTTTATTAATGGTTATACGAACCTATTTTATTCAGTAATAGCTATATTTTTTATGAAAACAGGTATAACAGGTGCTACCGGACAGCTAGGCCGTCTTGTAGTGGATAAATTAAAGAACAGAGTAAATTCCAGTGATTTAGTAGCATTGGTCCGCTCACCGGAGAAAGCAGCTGATTTAGGAATAGAAGCACGTGCTTTTGATTACACTAAACCAGACACTTTGGGTAATGCATTAACAGGTATCAATCAGCTGGTGCTTATATCGTCAAATGAACTTATGGATCGTGTTAAACAGCACGAAAATGTAATAAATGCAGCAAAAGCAGCAGGTGTAAAAAGGATAATTTATACCAGCTTGCTTCATGCCGATACAACTTCACTTAGCTTAGGTAAAGATCATATTGAAACGGAGAATTTATTAAAATCCTCAGGTATTCAGTTCACTATTTTAAGAAATGGATGGTATACTGAGAATTACACTTCCAGTATACCTGGAGCAGTTGCTGGAGGTGCTTTTTTAGGTAGCGCCAAAGATGGTAAAATATCTTCTGCTACTCGGGAAGATTATGCAGATGTTATTGTAGCAGTTCTTACCAACGAAGGTCATGAAGGTAAGATATATGAATTGGCGGGTGATGAAGCATACACTTTAAGTGGGCTAGCAGCTGAGATATCCAGACAGACAGGTAAGGAGATTCCCTACAAAGACCTTTCTGAAGGTGAGTATGCGGAATTATTGACCTCATTTGGAATACCTGTAGCTTTCGCTAAAGCTATAGCAGGCTGGGATGTAGGAGTTTCAAAAGGTGATCTGTTTGATGATAGCAAAGTATTATCAAAATTAATTGGTCGACCCACTACACCGCTTTCAGATTCAGTTAAGAAAGCCTTGGGTTAATAAGATATAAAGCCATATAGTTGATATTCAATATTATAATGCACCGAAATATTTTTGGTGCATTTTTATTTGTATTTATATGAATGCTGATCAGTTCAAATAAACAGAAAAACACTAAACATACAAATATATACATTATGGTAAATTGTGAGTATTGGCTGCTTTTTAAATGGTAATTATATGGTATTGTGATCTGTAATGTTTCAGACTTACTTTGCAGCTCAATTCAATATTAAGGTACAATGACTAAAAAATTGTTTTTACTCACAGTTAGTTTACTATTCAGTATAGTTGCACTTTTTTCACAGAGTAACGCCCAAGAAAGCTCAATGTTCAGTGGTAGGGTTCTTGGTGTTGATGATGAGGCGCTTATTGGTGCTACAGTTTATTTTGAAGAGTTGGGAGTAGGGGATGATACCGACCTTTCTGGAAGCTTTGCAGTTGAGAATATCCCTTCTGGTAAGCATACAGTGGTTGTAAGCTACGTTGGTTATGAGAAGGTAACCAAACAAATGAACTTTTACAATTACGATGTAGAGCAGGATTTTAAACTTGAACCAGACAATCATGTGCTGCTTGAAGTTGAGGTTTTTGGAGTAAGAAAGGAGCGACCAGAAAAGATGGATGCACTTACAAGAATACCTCTAAGACTTGATGAGCAAGTTCAGAGTATTTCAGTTATTTCTCAGAAGATGCTAAATGACCAGGGTGTACTGACGCTTAATGATGCAGTGAGAAATGTACCGGGAGTTACAACATTTGCTACTTTCGGTAATACATCTGAGAGTCTTACTTCACGTGGATATAGGGGTATACCAGTTGTGAAAAACGGAGTAAGGGTACATTCAGATTTCAGGGGAACAGGTTTTCTAACAGATATGCAGGGTGTTGAAACTATTCAGGTCTTAAGAGGTTCAGCAGCTATTGCACAAGGGTTGGGAAATGATCTGGGATCTGCCGGAGGTGTAGTTAATGTAGCAACAAAAACACCTAAGTTTATAAATTCAGGAAATGTAGGAATAAGAACGGGGAGTTGGGGGCAGATAAGACCAACATTCGATCTCCAGTTTGTTACAGATAAAATTCAGAAAACAGCTTTTCGTATAAATGGTGCTTATGAACAGGGTAATAGTTACCGTAACCATGTTTCAAAAGACAGAATTTATATCAACCCTTCGTTTGCATGGAATCCGGATGATAAAACTAAAGTTACCCTGGAGCTGGACTTTATGCATGATTCAAGAACACCGGATCAGGGAACAGTTAACCTGAGTGCTGATAGTGTATTTAATGTGTTTGAGATGCCTGATGACAGGTTTATGGGTTATAAAAATGATAGACAGGTAACTAATACATTAACATATATGGGGCAGATCAATCGCGAACTAAATGATTATTTGACCATGAGGGTAGCTTATGCAGGATCTGATATGGATCTGAGAAAAGTTGGTGCACATGTTTCTCCTCTACGAAATGTGACTCAAACAGGACTTTACAATCTTCGTTCAAGAGTTTACAGTGGAAGTAGCAGAGATGATAAGAACGGAGTTTTACAAGTTGATCTTATTGGTAAGGATATTTATACCGGTAGTGTGAAGCATACCTTTAATGTGGGTCTGGATTACAAATGGTCGGATGTATCGACTAACAGCACCAATTCTATTACTACAGACACCATTGATGTTTTACAGCCTATAAATAATGAAGCACCGGTTGTAACACTGGTTGACGGTGAGCCTGTTACTGCACGTGAGTATGCATATGGAATGCTTTTGCAGGAAGTGGTTACATTTAACAAATATCTGAAATTATCATTGGGGTTAAGATATAGTCAAATCAGTGGTATAAGCAATAATAATGTCTCAACAACAGGAGGTAATGTATGGGATCCGCTCGCCGGTATTATTATTACACCTATTGAAAATATTAACCTCTTTGCATCTTATACAACCACAACTTCATTAAGAGGTGCTGCTAATCTTCTAGAAGATATGGCTACACCAGTCGGACCTTCAAAAGAGGAGCAGTTTGAAGTTGGATTCAAAACTGAGTGGTTTAATAACAGATTAAGGTTTAATGCCACATGGTTTGATATTGTAAATAACAATCTTACTTATGCATCTCTCAATGATGCAGGTAATAATACAGGTTATTATATTAAAGCGGGTAATTTGAGGAGGCAGGGACTGGAGTTGGAGATGACTGGTAAACTGCTTAAAAATATGGATGTAGTATTGGGTTATTCATATCTTGATGCTGCATATCATGATAGTCCATATTACCATGAAGGCTCAAAACCTATGAATACTGCAAATCATATGGCAAACAGCTGGATTAACTATACTTTCTTTGATGGTATTCTTAGAAATCTGACACTTGGAGCAGGTGCATATTATGTAGGTGAGCGTCCATTTGCTGAGTATACTTATAAGGTTTTACCAGGTCATAACGTACAGCCTGACACAAAACCATTCATTGCTGATGGATATACTACTCTTAATATAAAAGCAGGTTATCGTATTCAAAATATTACACTTCAGCTTTTTGTAAATAATATTCTAGATTCAAAAGGTTACACTGCATATTATAGAGGAGGTTATCTGAATCCTATTGATCCAAGGAATTTTGCTGCTTCATTGAATTATCAGTTCTGAATGTAGTTACGAAGTGTAGATTAGCTGAAAACTTAACATTATATCTATCTGTTTTTTGCTTTAATTAATATCTTTGCATATCAATTTGTTAAAGATTAATTAAAATAATTATGGGAAACAGAGCGAGTGGTTCAGCAGGTGATGCAGTTTACGGTTTAGGAGTAATAGGTGCAACAATCTATTATATTTCTACAGCGACCGGTTTTTGGATGGGTGTTCTAGGGTTCTTAAAAGCACTGGTATGGCCTGCGTTTTTTGTATATGAAGCACTGAAGTATTTAGGAATGTAAAAAGGATACCAACTACAATATGTTTGTAGGGGTATCCTTTCGGTTTATTACGGAACAGGTGATTATTTACTGTTACTAATCGAGAACGAATAGTAATAGTCAGGATTATTAAGTAAATATTCCCTGTGAGTTCTGGGTTGCCAGCTATTGTCGCCACCCACACCTGATTGTTTGAAATCAATATTCAACCACGTTTTTTCACCACGAACCGGATCATCAGATGGATTGTTGCCAGATGGTTTTGAATCGTTTAGTGACTCGCTTGAGTAGTTTTGAATATTAAAATTAATGAGTGGTAGCCCCATAAACTTCACAGCATTGTTTCCGGAGATTACTCTAACCCAGCGCACATCAGTTTTATTGCCATTCTCCTGTGGCATTACGTGACTGAAGTGTTGTTCTTCAACGTTACCTTTATAAATACCTATGAAAGCCGACTCTTTACGATCATCGTATGATTCGTGAGGACCTCTTCCATACCATTCAATTTCATTAAAATCGGAGGGTAATGCTGTTCTAAGACCTACTCTTGCCAAAGGGGGGATGTTTGACGGTACTGAAAACCAGTTGTCAACTGTAATCCTGCCATCACCCGAAACTGTATAATGACCTTCGTAAATTATCTCATTTGTAGTGGTTTTTACTGAATTCTTCACTATAACTTTAACCTGATAATTATTAATTTGTAAATATTCAATGCTGAGAGGTTCAATCTTTATTTTATCCAGGCCAGCTTGTCTCCATCGATCTGCATAACTGTTTTTACCGCCACCTTCATCATTATCGGTTGGCACTCTCCATAAGTAGGGGAGTAATGGCTCTGTTAAAACAATCTGATTGTTATAGATTAGCTGACTCAATGCTCCCTTTTTCTTATCAAATGTTGCTGTAAAACCATCTCCAGATAGCGTTAAAATATTGTTTCTACTATCTATATGAAGGTGGCTCATAGTTTCAACAGCTGTTCTTTCCTTTACAAAGTGAGAGAGGCCAAAATCAAGTTGTTCTTTAGCTACAATAAATTCTGCATCAGCCCATAACTTGTTTTCCTTAAGGTGAAAACTGAAATTCATAAAATATTCATTACCCTGGGTGATTGCAGATCTGTTAAATTTTATTTCCATGAGTTGACTCTCTTGTGGTTTGATATTCAATTCATCAATTCTGCCTGATTCAATTTTCTTTCCGTTTTCAATGATCTCCCACTTCATATAGATATCACTTGCATCAGAAAAGTAATTTTCGTTTGAAATGGAAATAATTCCTGTGTTGATATCGATATCTTTTACATTAAAATACTGATAAACCTTTTTCAACTCTTCCATTTCGGGTTGAGGTGTACGGTCAGGATTTAACAAACCATCGTTTGTGTTTGAACCATCGCTATAGTTAATGATATTCCAGTACTCTCTTCCATTCTTGTCTTTCGATCTTAAAGCCTGATCTATCCAGTCCCAGGTGAAACCACCCTGAAATCTTTCAAATTCATTATATAAGTTCCAGTATTTTCGGAAGTTACCAAGACTGTTTCCCATTGTATGAGCATACTCACAAATGATTATTGGTCTTTCTGAGTCCCAGTTGTAATAATCTTCAAGATGTTTCATCGAAGAATACATGTCTGAGATTATATCATATCTGTTTAGAGTGTGTGCATAAGCTGGGTTTTTGGATTCAAAATGTACTGGTCTTTTTTCAGGGTCTGCCTCTTTTATAGCCTTATATGCATGATCAAAATTGACTCCCCAGCCTGATTCGTTGCCCATTGACCAAAAAATTATAGAAGGATGATTTTTATCCCTTTTAACCATATTGGAGTTGCGTTCTACAATCATCTTTTTCCACTCATCCCTTTCTCCAACATAGTAACCTTTTTCCCATAATCCGTGACTTTCAACATTAGCTTCGTCCATTACATATAGGCCATATTCATCGCATAGGGTGTAGAATTCGGTATTGTTGGGGTAGTGACTCGTACGAACAGCATTTATGTTGTGTTGTTTCATTAGGATAATGTCTTCAATCATTGATTCACGGGAAACAGTTCTTCCATTATACATGTCAAAATCATGCCTGTTAACTCCCTTAATTTTTATTGCTTTTCCATTAACGAGAAATAGACCATCTTTTATTTCCACTTTCCTGAAGCCAGTATTTATGACAAATGCCTGTGTGTTTTCCCCATTTGACTTTAAAAGCTCTATCCCTACTTTATAGAGATTTGGTGTTTCTGCACTCCATTTCAATGGATTTTCAATTCTCAAGTAATTGTGATCTTTTCCTCTTCTCCTCTTTTTACTTTAAATGGTGAGCTTTTAATTGTACTTATGACTTTGTTACTACTATCTTTTAGAATTGTTCGAATTATGTATGTTTCATCTGACTTGCCATTGATGTTTTCAACATCAACACTAATATTTAGTACAGCATCATTTAAATCATTTACAAGTTCAGAGTAAACTGTGAAGTCGCGCATCCTGACTGATGGTGTAGAAAACAGATAAACATCCCTGTATATACCACTTAAACGCCAGAAGTCCTGATCCTCAAGATAACTACCTTTTGACCAGTTCAATACTTTCAGTGTAATCTCATTTTCTCCTTTATTCAAGTATTTAGTGATATTAAATTCGGATGGCAGCATTCCATCTTCATGGTATCCAACCTCTTTTCCATTTATCCATAGAATCATGGCTGACTGTACACCTGCGAAGTGAATAAATACCTGATCATTTTTCCAGCTATCAGGTATAGTGAAGCTCTTTTTATATACTCCTGTAGGATTGTAATCCTTGGGTACAAATGGAGGATTGGGTTCAAAAGGATATTTTGTATTTGTAAAGTATGGAGGATCATATTTACCATCGCCCTGTAACTGCCAGTTTGATGGTACTGTTATATCATCCCAGTTACTATTTACACTCTCCTTATGTATATCAGAAGGAACCGACTCAGGGTTATTGAAGTAACGAAACTTCCATATCCCATTTAATATCTTCACATTTGGTGAGTCTTTCAGATTATTATTATCCCAAGCAGGACTTTTAAATGGTATATACGAGGCATGGGCTTTTTCGGCATTTATCTGAGTGATATTGAAATCTTCCCAGATGTTCACATCTTTCCCTTGTGCAAAAAGTCCTGCTGTAATAAAAGTAATCAGCAGCAGTAGAGTCTTCTTATTTATCATATTATGCTATTTATTCGATATTTATTATCAAAACCTCTTTTAATCAGATTATAATTCCAGATTAATCCCTTTCTTTTTCTCGAAATCTAGTAGCTTTTTCATTTCCTCAACAATTTGGGGATTTTTATCTGCTACATTTTCATATTCACTACGATCTGTTACTATGTTGTATAACTGATCATCGGAGCTGTTTCCAAGTTCTGTATTTGTAAGTGGGTTATAAGATCTGCCACTACTTGGTTCAATATATTTCCACACTCTTGTCAGAATTGAAAGTGAACCGGCAGAACTAATTATATAATCTCTACCTGAGATATCTATTCCAAGCCAGGCATTTAACTGATTTTGACTGTCATCAGGTATTTTGTCAGTTTTCTCAAAACCTGTAAGAACAGCCATTGTTGCTGTCATATCTATTTGTGATATTAGTGCAGGTGATACATTTGGATTTACTCTCTCAGGCCAGTGTACTATAAATGGTACTCTTGTCCCTGCTTCAAAATTACTGTATTTGCCACCTCTGAAAGGTCCCCATGGCTTATGATCCATAAGACCCTCTACAGAACCATCATGATATCCGTCATCTACAACAGGTCCATTATCACTTGTAATGATTATAAGAGTATTTTCAAATATTCCTGCTTTTTTAAGAGCTTTCACGATCTCTCCAACTGACCAGTCGAATTGTACAATTGCATCTCCACGATGCCCCATTTCTGTGACTCCTCTGAATCTTTCATGAGGATATCTCGGTACATGAATATCATTTGTTCCGAAATAGAGGAAAAAAGGTTTATCGCTGTTTCTTTCAATAAAACGGGTTGCATGAACAGTAATGCTGTCTGCAATATTTTCATCTTCCCACAGTGCTGATCTGCCTCCTTTCATATATCCTATACGTGATATCCCATTCACAATGCTTTGATTGTGACCGTGACTGGGATGAAGTTTTGTTAGAAGTTCAGGGTTATCTTTACCTGTTGGTTCTCCTTCAAAGTTTTCCTTGTAACTGACATGTATAGGATCATTCGGGTTTAGATTGACCACTCTCTGATTCTCCATAAAAACACATGGGACTCTATCTCCTGTTGCTGCCATTATATATGAGTAATCAAAACCAATCTCGGCAGGTCCTGGCGTCACATGCCCGTTCCAATCCTGTTCTCCAGACTTATCACCTATTCCAAGATGCCATTTACCTACTGCTCCTGTAGTGTATCCCATCTGTTGCAGCACTTTTGGGAGAGTTACTCTATCTGGATTTATAATTAATGCTGCATCACCATTGGCAACGCCAGTACCTCTTCTTCTCCAGGGATACTCACCTGTAAATAGACCATATCTTGAAGGAGTGCTTGTAGCTGCTGCTGAATGTGCATTGGTGAATCTGATACCATTAGCTGCAAGTGTATCTGTATTTGGTGTATTCACTTGTTTAGCACCATACGATGAAAGATCTCCATAACCAATATCATCAGCATAAATAAGTACAATATTTGGCTGTGATTTAATATTGATAGATGCAGACTGAGCAGATTTATTATCAGAAGCACTGTTTGCAAATATAGGACTTGCAACAAATGAAGCAGAGATTATTGATATTAATTTTTTCATTTTTATTTAAAATAAAGGCCAGTCTGGATTATCTGTTCTTGCTCGTTTCATTATCTCTTTCAACTCTTCACTTTTTTCAGGGAATAATGCAATTAAGTTATGATTCTCAGATGGATCTGAAGCAATATTATAGAGTTCGTACTTACCTCCATTACGTATATCCAGATGAATCAGTTTCCAGTTTCCTTTAATAACTGCTTGTTGTCCACCTGATTCCTGAAATTCGAAGTAAAAGTAATCTCTCTCTGCCTGGTCTTCAACACCCAGCAATGTAGGAAGGATACTAACTCCATCTGTTTTTGTTTTGTATTCAACTTCTAATATATCTGCAAATGTTGGGAGGTAATCCCAGAATGCAAAGGGGAAATTGCTTTTTTCTCCTGCGGCAACTTTTCCTTTCCAAGATATTATTGTTGGAACTCGTATACCACCTTCATAGAGATCCCTTTTATATCCACGGTAAATACTGTTATTATTGAAGAAGTCTGGGTCACCACCACCTTCACGGTGTGGTCCATTGTCACTTGTAAATATTATAAGAGTATTTTCATACAGGCCTTCTTCTTTGAGTTTTTCCACAATTTGTGCCACATATATATCTATTCTTTTAACCATAGCAGCATGTGTTGCACGAGGATAATCCTGTGACATATATCCGCCTATTCTGAAATTTGGTCCAGAGTCTGTTCCTTTATATGGAGTTTCAGGGAACTTACCTCTAAGCTCTTGTATTATAGTGTCTTCAGGCACTACTAATTCTGCATGTGGCAGAACAATTGGGACATACAAAAAGAAAGGGTTATTTTTATGCTGTTCAATGAATTCAAGCGTTTTACTTTGTATCAAGTCTTGAGAATAGGAGCCAAATCCTCCATCGTTGTTATCAGGTAAATAAACTTTGGTATCATTTTCCCAGAGGTGACCCGGATAGTAGTTGTGTGCCAATCGCTGACAATTGTATCCAAAAAAATGGTCTACATACTGGTTAACCGGGTCTCCTGTAGATCCCGGATACCCTAATCCCCATTTTCCAAAAACACCGGTTATATAACCAGATTCTTTGAATAATTTGAATAAAGTATAAGTATCTGCAGGGAGTGGGGCTTGTCCTTCAGGTTGTATTTCTCTATTGCCTCTGATTGGCGCATTACCTGTGTGTAATCCGGTTAACAGACTAGCTCGCGAGGGTGCGCTAACAGTTGTTCCTGAATAACTTCTTGTGAATCTTGTTCCTGTTAATGCAAGTCTATCAATATTAGGCGTCTGAAACTTATCCTGGCCATAGCAACTAAGATCACCATACCCCAAATCATCGGTTAGAATAAAAACCACATTCGGTTTGTCTTGTGAATAAATAGATGTGATAGCAGCTAATCCGAGAGCAGTGGTTGCTAGTTTAATTTTAGACATGATATGTTTTGTTAATTTAATAATTAACAAAGATATAATATTTTTCTTTAAGAAAATGTATGCTAAAAATTAGTTCTATTATTAAAGTACTATATTGGGTTGTGGAAAATATACACGAAATGTGAGATACTGTAAGAATAGATAGCTTAATTTGGCAGGTTTCCTATTTTTGTAAAGGATTATTGAATTAAAAATAGAATTACGCGCATTGATTTTTTATTTAATCCAACCAAAACCTTAACTATGTTTTTATTTTTTCGTAGTGAATACGAGATCTTAAAAACATAGTTTTTTTATTTATAAGTGATACCTTTGAAAAAAAACATTGTTATGGGATATGAAATTGAGAGGAAATTTCTGATTAAAGGGGATTTTAAATCACAAGCATATAAGAGTTTCAGGATAAAACAGGGATATTTATCTCTTTCCGGAGTAAGTGTTATTCGCGTCAGAGTAAAAGGTGAAAAGGGTTATATCACAGTAAAAAGTGCTCTTGCAGAGGGTATGTTGACAAGACATGAATGGGAATATGAAATACCTGTTGTTGATGCTGAAGAGATGCTTAACTTATGTGAAGAGGGTATAATAGATAAAACCCGCTATCTTATAAAAGCAGGTGATCATATATTTGAGGTAGACGAATTCTATGGGGAGAATGAAGGTCTGTTGATTGCTGAAGTAGAACTAAAAGAGGAAAACGAAAACTTTGAAAGACCTGAATGGTTAGGGGCAGAAGTTACAGGAAATGTTAGATATTATAACTCATTCCTGTCGATCCACCCCTTTAAATCATGGAGTAAATTGTAATTTTATTCTATTACAGTTACCCAGCCATATTTGTCAGGTTCGTCACCATACTGTATAGCACGAAGTTTTTGATATAACTTTTCGCTAATAGGACCAGCTTTGCCATCCTTACTAAATTGATAACTTTTATTTTCACTTAGGTCATCTATTCGTAAAATAGGACTTATAACAGCGGCAGTTCCACATGCTCCTGCCTCTTCAAATGTTGCGAGCTCCTCTTCAGGTATTGGACGTCTTTCAACTTTCAGTCCCATATCCTCAGCTAACTGCATAAGACTCTTATTTGTTATAGATGGTAAAATGGATGTTGATTTTGGAGTAATGTATGTATTATCTTTTATTCCAAAGAAGTTAGCGGGGCCACACTCATCGATATATTTTTTCTCTTTTGCATCCAGGTAAAGAACAGCTGAGTAACCCAGCTCATGCGCTTTTTCCCCGGCAACCAGGCTCGCAGCATAGTTTCCACCTACTTTATAAGTGCCTGTACCAAGTGGTGCTGCACGATCGTATTCCCGCAATATTACCATAGGTGTAGGTTTAAATCCTTCCTTAAAATATGGACCTACAGGAGTAACAAATATAATAAAAGTGTATTCTGTTGCAGGCTTTACTCCTACCTGTGCACTAGTTCCAATTAGTAATGGACGAATATATAGTGATGCGCCACTTTCGTAAGGTGGTACAAAGCGAGCATTTTTTTTGACAGCCTGAATCACCATTTCTTCAAATAGCTCAACTGGTAGCTCAGCCATCATTATACCTCTGCAGGATGATTGCAACCTTAAAGCATTCTCGCGCATTCTGAAAACACGAATTTTTCCATCTTTACCTCGGAATGCTTTTAATCCTTCAAATACTTCCTGTCCATAGTGCAGACAAGTTGCAGCAATATGAAGATTAATAAACTCTGATGTTTCTGATACGGGATCACTCCATTTTCCTTCCTTGTAGTAACTGCGTATGTTGTAGTCGGTTTTCATGTAGCCGAATGATAAATTCGACCAGTTTATAACATCCATCTCAATAAAATTTAGTATTTGAAATAAAATTGTGCAATTACAAATGTATGAATATATTTTCAAAAACCACTTTTTTAACAATATTAATAAGTAATTTCGTATCTCGGTTATGATTGATCAAAATACAATAAGTCGTATACAAGACGCTGCACAAATTGTTGATGTAGTGTCTGATTTCGTGACACTTCGCAGGAGAGGTGTTAATTTGGTTGGATTGTGCCCTTTTCATGAAGACAGAAACCCCTCTTTTTATGTATCTCCAGCTAAAAATATTTGCAAGTGTTTTGCTTGTGGAGAGGGAGGACCGCCTATTCACTTCATAATGAAGCATGAACAGTTGTCATATTATGAAGCATTAAAATATCTTGCACGCAAATATAATATAGAGGTAGTAGAAAAAGAGTTTACTGACGAGGAAAAACAGGCTCAAAGCGATCGGGAGAGTATGTTTATCCTTAATGAATACGCTAGAGATTATTTTCAGAAAACATTGCATGCACATCCTGAGGGTAAGGCAATTGGACTCTCATATTTTCGCGAGCGGGGATTGAGGGATGACATTATAAATAAATTTCAATTAGGTTATAGTCTTGAACAGAGGGATGCTTTTTCTGTTGAGGCGCAAAAAGCAGGATATTTACGTGACTACCTATTAAAAACTGGTCTCTCCACCGGTGGAGAGAATAATCAGCCACTTTATGACAGATTCCGGGGAAGAGTAATTTTTCCGGTTCATACAATGTCAGGAAAGGTTGTTGCATTTGGAGGACGTATTCTTAAGAAAGCTGAGAATACAGGAAAGTATGTGAACTCTCCTGAAAGTGAAATATATTCAAAGAGTAAAGAACTTTATGGTATTTATTTTGCTAAGAATGCAATAATTAAACAGGATAAATGTTTTCTGGTAGAGGGGTATACAGATGTTTTATCTATGCATCAGGCAGGGATAGAAAATGTTGTTGCATCTTCAGGTACCGCTTTAACAAGTGGACAGATTCGTATGATTCGCCGTTTCTCAAATAACATAACTGTTATTTATGATGGTGATACTGCGGGTATAAATGCTGCTATAAGGGGGATCGACCTTTTACTGGAGGAGGGAATGAATGTTAAGGTTGTTATGCTCCCACAAGGAGAGGATCCCGATTCATTTGCGAAAAAACAGAATGCAGAGAGTTTTAAGAGATTTATAGACTCCAATGAGAAAGACTTCATCCGTTTTAAAACGGAACTATTAATAGAAGAGGTTGGAGATGACCCTGTAAAAAGGGCAGGGATGATCTCAAATATTGTAAATAGTATTGCGTTAATACCTAATACAATTACCCGATCGGTATATATACAGGAGTGTTCTCAGCTACTAAATATTCAAGAGCTTGTACTGATTAATGAAATAAATAAAATCAGGCAAAGGGTTTGGGAGAGAAAAAGAGATCAAAAAGATAAAGAAATTTCCAAAGCAGGCGAGTTTACAATTGGTGAAAATATAAATAAAACCATTAGTAATAAAGAAACTAAAGAACCGGGAAAGAGTCCATATGATCGTTTTGAAAAAGAGATACTTAGATATATAGTGAGATATGGAAATACTCCATTGTATCAAAAGTTTGACAAACGTAAACGAAAAGAGGGAAACGAAATTATAGAAGAGGACGTTTTAATCGAAGAGGGGCCTGGTGTAACAGAGTTTGTACATTTTGACCTTGAACGCGATAACATTAATTTTAAAAACGAACTTTATCAGTTAATGCTTGATGAGGCTGTAAGTAATATTGATACAAAAAATTTTGATTCTGGTAATTTTTTTCTGAATTATCCTGATCCTAAAGTTAGCAAACTTGCTTCTGAACTGCTGAGTGACAGGTATCACCTAAGTAAAATTCACTCAAAAATTTTAGGAGAAGAGGTGGGTGATAAAAACTCTCGTTTATTAGAACAAAACATGCTCCATAGTCATGTTCCCAGGGCAACTACTGAGCTCAAAAATGCTTATATACAGACCAAAATTAATGAACTGAAAGAGGAGATCAAGAAAAGCGATCCGGAAAACTGTTCAGCATTCATTACCAGATTAAAACAGCTTCAGGAGATAAAGAAAGTATTGGCTAAAGAGCTTGGTGAGAGAATTGTATTGAAATATTGATTAGATTAAATTTAAAGACATGTACTTAGAAACACATGATGTAGTAAAGCAATACGCTAATCATTTAGCGTTGAATAAGGTAAGCATAAGTGTACCGAAGGGAACGGTTTTCGGTTTATTAGGTCCTAATGGTGCTGGAAAGACAACTCTTATTCGTATTATCACACGAATAACAGCGCCTGATAGTGGTGATGTTATGATTGAAGGCCGGCAATCTGTTGGGAATGATATTTACAACATTGGATATATGCCTGAAGAAAGAGGACTCTACAAGAAGATGAAAGTTGGCGAACAGGCTATGTATCTTGCACAGTTGCGAGGGATGTCTAAAAAACAAGCTCATCATGAACTTATGGTATGGTTCAAGAGATTTGATATTATGGATTGGTATAACAGGAAAGTTGAAGAACTGTCTAAAGGAATGCAGCAGAAGGTGCAGTTTATCTCAACCGTAATTCATGACCCAGATCTGCTTATTTTTGATGAACCATTTAGCGGTTTTGATCCTGTGAATACAGATATCGTTAAAAATGAAATGCTTAGATTGAAAGATGAGGGGAAAACAATTATTCTATCAACTCATAATATGGAGTCTGTAGAAGAGTTATGTGATAATATTGCTCTTATTAACAAGTCTCAGGTGGTACTACAGGGAAATGTATTTAAAATACGTAAAGATCACAGACCAAATATATTCAGGTTTAGGATATTTGGAGATGACTTTAATTTGGAGCACCCATCATTTGAGCTTTTATCGAAAGAGCCATACCATGAATTTATAGATCTGAGAATAAAAAAACTAAACGGAATCAGTAATAATGATCTGGCAAAACTTATTTTCGACAATTATGAAGTGGTAAGTTATGATGAAGAACTACCTACCATGAATGATGTCTTTATAAAGACTGTTACCAAAGATAAAAACATTAGTACATTATGAGTAAGTCAACTATGAACAGATTAAGCTTAATAATTCAACGAGAGTATCTTACAAGAGTAAGGAAAAAATCCTTTATAATTCTTACAGTACTTATGCCATTTCTTATGGTGGCAATATCTCTGGTTCCATTTTGGCTATCAACGCTGAATGACGGGAGTATAAAAAATGTTGCAGTAATTGATAACACCGGAATATATGCACCATTATTGAAGTCAACTGATCAATATGATTTTCAGATTATAGGGAGTGCAGAATTACAGGATTCAGAAAGCAGGTTAGGTAAGGATTTATTTGCTATCCTGCAAATTACAAATGATTTAAGCAAAGATCCACGCGCTGTATCACTTACATCAGAAAAGCAATCACCAATGGAATTGCAGTCACTTATAGAGAGAACCTTAAATGAGAAGTTGACAGAGCAAAGGCTTGATGAGCTCTCAAATTCAAGTAATGTTGACAGTGAGGCAATTAGTCAGGTTCGTAATATTCTTGAAAACTCATCAGGAGTTAACCTTAGAACTCTGCGTATGGGTGATGACGGTAGTGTAAAAGAGTCTTCAACTGAGATAGCCAGTATAATCGGGATGATGTTTACAATTCTGATCTATATGTTTATACTACTATACGGCAATATGGTTATGCAGGCTGTTCTAGAAGAAAAAAAGAGCAGAGTTGTCGAAGTAATGATTTCTTCTGTTAAGCCAGTTAATCTGTTGATAGGAAAGGTTGTAGGTATAGGATTAGTTGGACTTACTCAATTAGCAATATGGGGTATAATGACTTCAGTTCTTTTTACTGGAGTATCTTTCTTTATTGCAAATCCTGAACAGGCAGTAGCTGTATCCTCCGAAATGAATGATTTCAATATTGAAGGAATCCTGAATTCAATAATGAGTATAAACTGGCTGGAGCTACTCTTTTATTTTATATTGTTTTTTATTGGAGGGTATGTATTGTATGCCTCAATTTTTGCAATGTTCGCTTCAGCTGTTGACAGTGAAGAGGATACAAGTCAATTCATGACACCGGTAACTCTCCTTATCGTCTTTGCTTTCTTGGCAGGATTCTATAGCGTAAGCAACCCTGATGGTCCTTTGGCATTTTGGACTTCTTTAATACCATTTACTTCTCCTATCGTTATGATGGTAAGGATTCCATTTGGAATTCCATTTTGGGAGGTCCTTATGTCTCTTGTGTTGCTTTATGGTACATTCATATTAATTTCGATATTTGCTGCAAAGATATACAGGGTTGGTATTTTAATGTATGGTAAAAAACCATCAATTCAAGAAATGATGAAGTGGGTTACATATAAATAAAACAACAAAAATCTACCCTAATGACGTAAAAAAAAGAAAAAAGATATATATTTGCAAAATAAATAGCAAATGTCAACCTAAATAGTCATTTGTTGAGTATAATCTTAAAACACTTGCCTGGTTCTGTGGGATCACGCAAGTGTTTTTTTAAAATGGATTATTATGAGATTCGAAAAAATGCATGCCGCAGGCAATGATTATATTTATATAAATCTTTTTGAAGAGAAGGTGGAAAATCCAGGTGAGCTATCAATAAGATTGAGTGAAAGACATTTTGGTGTTGGAAGTGATGGAATCGTTCTTATAGGTCCTTCAGTTCAAGCTGATTACTCAATGTTGATGTATAATGCTGATGGTAGTGAAGGTTTGATGTGTGGTAATGCCGCACGTTGTGTAGGTAAATATCTGTATGAAAGAGGTATGACTAGTAAAAATGAGATTAGTCTAAGTACAAAGTCGGGCATAAAGCATCTATCACTTAAGATTAATAATTCTACAAATAAAGTAGAACTGATTCAGGTTAATATGGGTAAAGCAATTCTTTCAGCAAAAGATGCCGGAGCTAAAGGATATTTTCAGTTAGCTCTAAATGAAATGATTGATTATCCGATCCAGTTCGATGAGCAGAAATATCGAATTACATTTGTTTCGATGGGTAATCCACATGCGGTAATATTTTTACATAATATTGAATCCTTAGAAATAGAGAAAATCGGACCAAAGATTGAACATCTAAATCTATTTCCCGATCGAACAAATGTTGAATTTGTTGAAGTAGTTGATTCAAAACATATAAAAATGAGAGTTTGGGAAAGAGGAAGTGGCGAAACCTTTGCATGTGGAAGTGGTGCTTGTGCTGCAGTTGTGGCAGGTAACATTATAGGAAAATGTAAATCCAAAGCAAAAGTAAATATGAGAGGTGGGCAACTTGAAGTGTTATGGGATAAGGCATCAAAAGAAGTTTATCTTACCGGTGATGCTCATTTTGTATATAAAGGAGAGATCTGATGTTTAAAGTAAACGAAAACTATTTATTTCTTAAAGAGAGCTATCTTTTTAGCACGATAGCAGAAAAAGTGGAAAAATACAAAACCACTAATCCGGGAGCCGATCTGATACGTCTTGGTATAGGAGATGTAACCTTGCCCTTGCCCCCTTCAGTAATTAAAGCTATTCATACTTCTGCAGATGAGATGGGAAGTAGGGAAACATTCAGGGGGTATGGTCCGGAGCAAGGTTATAGCTTTTTGAGGGATAAAATCGTAGAGATTGATTATCTGCAAAAAGGAATAGAAATTGCAAATGATGAGGTGTTTATAAGTGATGGATCTAAAAGTGATACAGGTAATATAGGAGATATTTTAGGAGAAGAGAATGTGGTTGCTATAACTGATCCTGTATATCCTGTGTACCTGGATACAACTATAATGAGAATTGGGAAATCTAATAAGATTTTATTACTGGAATGTGAAGAAGATAATGGCTTTCTCCCTCAATTACCCAAAGAGCATGTTGATGTTGTATACCTCTGTTATCCCAATAATCCAACTGGAACTGTAATGACTAAGTCTGAGCTAAAAAGGTGGGTAGACTGGGCGTTGGAGAACAACAGCCTAATACTTTTTGATTCAGCATATGAGGCTTATATTCAGGATGAAAATGTGCCTAAATCAATATATGAGATAGAAAATGCCGAACGGTGTGCAATAGAATTCCGATCTTTTTCAAAAAATGCAGGGTTTACTGGTCTTCGCTGTAGTTACACAGTAGTTCCCATGTCGCTTAAAACAAAACTGGCAAATGGAACAGAGATCAATATAAATAAATTGTGGAACCGCAGGCAGTCTACCAAATTTAATGGTACTCCATACATTGTGCAGCGAGCAGCAGAAGCAATCTATACTACAGAAGGTCAGAGAGAAGTTAAAGAAATGGTGGCTTACTACATGAACAATGCCAACATTATTCGTCAAGGATTGATAAATAAAGGATGGAGAGTCTTCGGTGGTGAAAACTCTCCATATGTGTGGATGAAATGTCCAAATGGCCTTGATTCCTGGGAATTTTTTGATCACCTCCTAAATAAATGCCATATAGTTGGTACTCCAGGTGTTGGATTTGGCTCAAAAGGTCAGGGTTATTTCCGTTTAACAGCTTTCAATAGTCTTGAAAAAACAGTTGAAGCTGTGGAAAGGATTATTTCAGTCCAATAGAATTTCTTATCAGAACCGGCAATAGTATACAAATGTGCCTATTTATAATTAGTTTCATAGCTAAAACAACATTTTTCTACTTAGTTATTGCTATTGAAGCTTAATACAGTGATTACTACCTTTGTTTCAATAATATGTTATTTAAATATATAGAGTTGAGACCGGTAAAACATGCTTATCGGTCTTTAGTTTCTTATTAATAAGTTGATTGTTTGAGAGTAGTTGTACCAACGATTATATTATTGATATTAGCTGTTTTCTCACTATTCGTGGGAGTAGCAGATATTACTGTTGCTGACATAATCAATTGGGATGTTGAGAAAATATCTCTGATTTCAATAAGCAGGATTCCAAGAACTGCTGCACTAATATTAGCTGGAGTTGGAATGAGTGTTTCCGGTGTTATAATGCAACAGATGACACAAAACAAATTTGTATCTCCCACAACTGCAGGTACACTGGAAGCTGCAAAAATGGGGCTTCTGATTTTCTTTATTTATACTTCTGCCGCTGGTATGGCATTAAAACTGTTATCAGCCTTTTTGTTTACATTTCTTGCAAGTATAGTTTTTCTGGCAATAGTACGGAAGATAAAGCATAGGAATGTAATATTTGTTCCGTTAGTTGGACTTATGTTCGGTGGTATTATTGGCTCCATATCCACATTTCTTGCTGTACGATTGAATATAGTTCAAGACTCTAATGCATGGATGATGGGCGATTTCTCAGGTATATTACAGGGACGCTATGAGCTGATCTATCTCTCTTTACCTGCAATTGTCATTACCTATCTTTATGCTAATAAATTTACTGTTATAGGAATGGGTGAGGAGTTTTCAAAGAACCTGGGACTTAACTACAACTCAATAATGAATATTGGTCTGTTCTGTGTTTCACTGACAGTCAGTTCAGTTGTTATCACTGCAGGTGCCATTCCATTTCTAGGGCTGATAATACCAAATGTAGTCAGTTTAATATTTGGAGATAATCTTAAGAAAACATTACCCCTGGTAGCATTAACCGGAGCAATTTTCCTATTGATTTGTGATGTTTTCGGCAGGATAATAATATATCCGTATGAGGTACCGATAGGGGTTACCGTCAGTATTTTTGGTGCAATTATTTTTCTATTTTTATTATGGAAAAGGCGTTAGTTATAAGAAGAAACCTTATAATTGCACTGATATTACTGATTGGAAGTGCACTGCTTTTTCTGTTCTACAAAATGGGAAACAGTTGGGAGTTTGCCATCCGTTTCAGGGGAATTAAGGTGGTTGCAATAATTGTAGTTGCCGGATGTGTTGCATTTTCATCAGTCACTTTTCAAACTCTAACAAACAACAGGATTCTAACTCCCTCAATAATGGGCTTTGAATCGTTATATCTTCTAATTCAGACTATTATTGTATTTGTTTATGGTGATCAGACATTTAAAGTCCTGAGCCATTTCAGCAACTTCGCCATTTCAGTAAGCGGAATGATAATCTTTTCTTTTTTGCTCTATTTGATGATTTATAAAAAGGGAAAAGATAATCTTTACCTTCTCTTACTGGTAGGAATAATACTTGGAACACTCTTTTCAAGTTTAAGCTCATTCATGCAGTTGCTCATTGACCCAAATGATTTTTTTATAATTCAGGGGAAGATGTTTGCTACATTCAATAAGATAAACAATGGTCTGCTTTGGCCATCATTAACGATAATGGTCATAATTCTTTTTATTGGATTCAGGATGTCAAAGTACCTTGATGTACTGGCATTGGGAAGAGATCAGGCTATTAATTTAGGACTAAACTATAATAGAGTAGTAAAGTTTTTTCTTGTTTTTATTGCAATATTAGTTTCTGTCTCCACTGCTTTGGTGGGACCAATTACTTTTTTAGGGCTGCTGGTAACAAACTTAACATATGAGCTGTTTAAGACCTACAAGCATAGTGTCATAATTATAGCTTGTTTTTTAGTATCTGCAATTTCATTGCTTTTAGGGCAGTTTATTATGGAAAGGGTATTCAACTTATCTGTTCCAATAAGTGCAATAATAAACATTGTAGGAGGATTCTATTTTATGTACTTACTTTTAAGAGTTAAAAAATTATGATTGAAGTTCAGGAAATCACAAAACAATATGGTGATAAAGTTGTACTCGATAAGGTGGGTCTGCAATTTAACAAAGGAAAAATTACTTCACTAATTGGAGGTAATGGTGCAGGCAAGAGTACTTTATTATCTGTAATAAGCCGTCTACTGTCACAAGATGGAGGCGTAGTCTTAGTAGATGAAAAGAATGTAACCGAATACAAAAGTAAGGTGCTGGCTCAACGACTCTCTATACTAAAGCAGTCGAATCATGTGAGACTAAAACTAACTGTTCGTGAGCTTGTTTCGTTCGGAAGATTTCCTTATTCACAGGAAAAACTTAATAAAGAGGATATTCTGATGGTTGACAGGGCCATAGATTTTCTCAATCTTAAGGATATAGAGAATTCATATATTGATGAACTGAGTGGAGGTCAGAAACAGCGAGCCTACATGGCTATGGTTGTTGCTCAGGATACAGAGTATATTTTGCTGGACGAACCTCTTAATAATCTTGATATGAAGCATTCGGTGCAGACTATGAAAATAATGCGTAAGCTTGCAGATGAGCTTGGTAAAACAATAATCATAGTATTGCATGATATAAATTTTGCCTCTCACTACTCTGATTACATTGTTGCACTGAAAGAGGGTAAAATTATTTATCACGACACTACAGAGAATATAATCAGAGAAGATGTCCTGAGAGATATTTTTGATATTAACATAAAAATCTGTGAGTTTGAAAGTAAAAGAATCTGTAACTATTATTAATATTTAAACAGTATGAAAAAAAATATATTTTATATCGGATTAACTTCATTATTAATCATTGGGTTAATCCAGACAGGTTGCACAGTAGGCAGTCAAAAAGGAGATACGGATGATAATACCAATGGAGAGAAAATAGAAATCACTCATGCATTAGGTACAACCGTAGTTAATAGTAACCCTCAAAGGGTGGTGGCACTCGATTTCTCTGTACTTGAGAATCTCGATTATATGGGTATTAAACCTGTTGCAATACCAAAAAGCTCTATTCCTGCCCATCTTAGTAAATTCAAAGATGATCAATCGGTAGTAGATGTTGGGAGCTTAACCGAAGTCAATCTAGAAAAAATAAATGAAGTTCAGCCTGATCTGATTATTATGAGTCAGCGTCTACTGGATTTTTATGATCAACTATCCTCAATTGCACCTGTTTTGTATCCAGAAACTGTAGATTCAGATAACTTTATGGCAGTTTTTGAAAAGAATCTTGATAACCTGGCACTTATCTTCAATAAAAAGGATGAGGTTGAGAAAGCAAAAAGTGATATCAGGAAAAAGGTTGAAGAAGCAAAGAAAATAACAACAGCTTCCGACGACAGAGCTTTAATCCTGTTGCATAATCGCGGACGATTCAGTGCATATGGTAGCGGCTCACGATTTGGTCTCATTCACGATGTCCTTGGAGTCGCCGAAGCAGCTGAGGGATTAAGTGTACACAGGCATGGTAATCCTGTATCCAGTGAGTTTATTCAAAAAGCAGATCCAGATATTATTTTCATTATTGACAGAAGCAGAGTTGTAGAAAATAATACAACAAATAAGGAGGAAATTGAGAACTTGCTGATAAAAGAGACGAAAGCTGCAAAGAATGATAGAATATATTATCTGAACCCCGAGGTTTGGTATCTTGCAGGAAGTGGTATCACTTCTGTAAATATCATGATAGACGAGGTGGTACAGGCTTTTTAATTAAATTTGCATTTAATATTAATTCTATAATAAGTGCAATTGACAAATGAAAATGAAGATTAGTCCAAAACTGAAGTTTACAATTTTATTCTGTTTAAGTATATTTACACTGACTGTTAAGGCTAAAACTGTCACTACTCCGAAAATAAAGCCATCACAGGAATGGATTGATCAGAAATTTTCAATGTTTATTCATTTTGGTCTCTATTCTGTATATGGAGGCGTTTATGAGGGAAAATCAGTAGAACGAGGTTATAGCGAACAGATACAGTCATTCGCGGGAATATTCAGTGACTGGTATGGAGAGACGGCTAATGAATTCAATCCTTTGAAATGGAATCCCGATAGTGTTGTATCCCTTGCTAAACAAGCAGGGATGAAATCTATAATTTTTACCTCAAAGCATCACGATGGTTTTTGTATGTATCACTCAAGATATACAGAATTTAATATTGTTGATGCTACACCATACTCTAGAGATTTAATGAAGGAACTTGCCGATGCTTGCCGGAGAGGAGGTATAGGCTTTGGGGTCTATTATTCGCTGATCGACTGGCATTATCCGCACGCTTATCCTATCTCGAGTCACAATGCGGATCCTCTAACTGATGAGCATTACGAATTCAACATGAAACAGGTTGAGGAAATTATGACCAATTATGGAGATATATCAGAAATTTGGTTTGATATGGGATCTCTTACACCTGAGCAAAGTAAAGGTCTGTATGAGTTGGTTAACCGTTTGCAGCCTGACTGCATGATTAGCGGGAGGTTAGGTAATGATTATGTTGATTTCGCAGTGATGGCTGATAATGAGTACCCTGATTATAAAATGGGTATACCCTGGCAAACTGCAGCTTCAATTTTTAACGAAACTTGGGGATACAGGTCATGGCAGGTTCGAGGAGATCTACAAGAAAAGAGAGAAGAGAAAATATCTAGTTTGATAAAAGTGATAAGCAGAGGTGGAAACTATCTTCTCAATATAGGTCCTCGTGGCGATGGTTCTATTGTTGAATTTGAAAGAGATGTGCTTCTTGGAGTTGGAAACTGGATAAGTAAAAACAGTGAAGCAATTTATGGTTCTGAAGCAAGTCCTTTTCATACTCCTTTTGAATGGGGTGATATCACTTATAATAATGATAAAATTTACGCTTTTATAAGCAAAATGCCGGCCAATTCAAAGATAGAATTGTCAGGTTTCAAAGGTAAAGTAAAAAGTGCGGAACTGTTGTCAACCGGTCAACCTCTTTTTTTCTCTCAAAAAGGAGACAAATTGATAATTAATGCGGACATGGGAATTAACAATAGAGGTATTGATACTGAAGCTGTATCGGAGGCTGAATTCCCTGTAATTAAAATAAGCTTTGTAGACGGTTTTACTATTAATCCATCTATAATTGTCAATGATGGGAAATTAATCCCTGGTAATAGTATGCCTGTTTTTGGCCATTCAAGTTTGAATTACTATGCTGGCTACAAGAGCCTGACAGGTTACGACTGGGCATTTAAAACAGGAAGAAAAAGTATTATCCCTAAAATAAGTTTTACAGAAAGTGAAGTTGGGCGTAGCTTAAAACTTAATATAGATGGTGAAAGTCAAATAGTTACCCTTAAGCCATCTGGAGAGAAAACTATTACTACACCAAAAGGCTCCGTAATGTGGGGCAAACTATACAGAAAACCGGGCAAGGGAGTTTTTGGAAATCTCGAAGAAGAGGGTTTGGATTTTGTTTCAGTTGGTCAACTCTCAGAAGATCTAAAGACCGTTTGGAAGGAGGTTATAGATTATAAATATGGAGAAAAGTATCAGGAGAAGATTTCACCCAGACAAAGTTTCATATTACTGCAGGAAATAGAGTCTGATCGCAATCAAACCATAGCTGTGAGATTAGGCTCAGGCAATGGAGCATATATAATACTAAATGGCAGATATATAACTGCTCACTTGTCTCCAAAACGATTAAAGTATCAGGAAGAGATTGTGCTGCTTCCTTTAACCAAGGGAAAAAATCAACTTATTGTAAAATATTATAACGGTTACGAAAAAGAGTTATCTTACAGTATCACTCCTCTAAACGAATGGACTATTTTTGAGAACAACTTAAGTAGTTATAATTTACAAGAAAAAGAGTATCACACAATATCTCTCACTGCTGAAGACGCAGAATCTTATGTTTCACCTATCCGAATGAACAATATCGTAATAGAATTGAATTAATTAGGTAGTTTTATTTATTCCAACTCATTGATTATCTTTGCTGCAAATAAATCATAGCAACAGAATATGAAACCACTATTTATTCATTACCCCAAATGCGGCACATGTCGCAAAGCTTATAAATGGCTTGAAGAAAATGGCATTGAAGTAGAATCCCGTCATATAGTTGAAAATAATCCCAATAAAGAAGAACTTTCTGAATGGATAGATAAGAGTGGGCTGCCTATCAGCAGATTTTTCAATACTTCAGGGATTATTTACAGGGAAAATAATCTAAAAGAGAAGGTTAATTCAGCATCTCGCAATGAATTACTGGAAATACTTGCTTCGAATGGGATGGTAGTCAAACGTCCAATTGTAGTAGGTGATGATTTTGTACTTGTTGGATTTAACGAGAAGCAATGGTCCGAGAAGTTACTTTGAAAACCATTTTATAGACGTGAAGAGAATCATTATACAAATCGCTTAAACATGAAAATTGGAAATTTAGAATTTCCTGAAAGGCCGGTTTTTCTGGCACCTATGGAAGATGTAACTGATATTGGTTTCAGATTGTTATGCAGACAGTTTGGAGCTGATATGGTTTATACTGAATTTATTTCAAGCGATGCACTTATACGAGAAATAAAAAAAACCAAACGTAAAATACTTTTCAGTGAAGAGGAGCGGCCTATAGGTATACAAATTTATGGCTGCGACCCTGATACTATGGTCGAGGCTGCAAAAATATGCGAAGAGGCAGATCCTGACATTATTGATATCAATTTTGGCTGTCCGGTAAGAAAGATAGCCGGTAAAGGAGCAGGATCAGGGATGATGCGTACTCCGGATATAATGCTAGAGATCACCGAGAGAGTTGTAAAAGCAGTAAATAAACCGGTGTCTGTTAAAACCAGACTTGGCTGGGACGATAATTCAAAGATAATTGTACCTCTTGCAGAACAACTTCAGGATTGTGGTATCGTGGCTTTAACAATTCATGGTCGCACCCGTTCACAGATGTATAAAGGTGATGCCGACTGGTCATTGATCCGCGAGGTTAAAAATAATCCAAGGATGCATATTCCAATAATAGGCAATGGTGATGTTACTTCACCTGAAATTACCAAACAACGATTTGAAGAAACAGGTGTTGATGCAATAATGATTGGTCGTGGAAGTATAGGAGCTCCCTGGATCTTTGAGGAGATAAAATACTTCCTTGAAAAAGGTGAGCATATGCCTATGAAATCATTCAGCTGGTATCTGAATGTATTAAAACAACATGTTCAGGAAAGTGTAAACAGGTTAGATGAGATGAGAGGTATACTGCATATGCGCCGTCACTTGGCAGCTACACCTCTATTCAAAGGTATACCTGACTTTAAATCCACTCGTATAGCGATGCTTAGGGCAAATACACTGGAAGAGTTGTTCTCAATTATGGATGAAATTCCTGTTAAGTATGAGGACTATATACAATCCAGCTTTGTGAAATCAGAAGAATTGATGGTGTAATATTTTACACCATCAATTTTATTTAGTCATTATATTTCTAATACTTTCACCACGAATATCATCATACATTTCAAAGCGATGTGATTTTTCACGGCTATCAACAGAAATTTTTTCGTTTATCTGAGTAGAGCGGAATGGGGTTGAAATAGCACTTGCTGAACGCGTAAACGATGTTTGCCCTGTAATGAGTGATAAAGCTTTTCCAAGTAAAGGATCATTAGTATCACCAAAGCTATAGAGATATAGATTTTCAAACTCATCAATTTCATAATCCGGAGTGAATCCAGCAGTAAAATCTGAAAAGCCAAGGCTATTTGCGAATTTCACTACAATAGGTTGCATTCCCCATTTATTTTTTGGATCATCATCTTCGTATATTGTAATTGAACCTACATTTTTTCCATATGTAGTTTCCCCGATAAGGATCACATCCATATAAGGTTTTAGTCCGTTTATGATAAATTCACTGGCAGAAGCTGTCCATCCCGAAGTTAACACATATAACCTGGGTAAATTCATTTCAGGGATAGCAACTGTTGTACCTATAATCTTGTCGATAAAATAATCCTTATTATAGTTTGCTCCCTCTTCCTTAATGAGAGCGTTGTGCAGAATAGAATTATATTGTGATGTAGTAAGTACATTTTTTGTTGATCTGTTTTTCACTAAAGCACTTGCAAGTGCGATAGCTGAGGAGACTGCTCCACCACTGTTATATCGAAGGTCAAGAACCATCTCATTTACACCCTTAGATTTAAAATTGCTAAGCTTGCTAATTAGTTCTTTATCATAATTGTTACTTTTATCTCCATTATCCCTTGCAAAGAAGTTATAAACAAGATATCCTATTTTATTATTAGCTACTGTATAAATGGTATCAAGATAAATAGGGTTTTCGGCAAAGTAATTATGCATATTTATGGTTACATCTCCTGAACTCTGGAGTATATACCTTTTCTCTGTCTCATTATAAACAAAATCAGCCATACTCAGTTTCTTTGTCCCGGTACCGCCAAAAAGATTTTTATAGTTGTCAGCGGTAATATTTTGTCCATTAATTTTAGTAATAAACCTGCCTCTGTTAATACCTTTAAGCTCTGCATCTGTTCCATGCATTGCATAAAGAACTAAAGCGTAGTATTGCTTAAGGGTAGCATCTGTACCTACTAAAATATATTCAAAACCTATTTCATGAGAAGCAACTCCGCTCAGATTGCCTAATAATTCAGTATAATCTTCCTGAATCCAGGAGAAGCGGTCTCCATCCGGATTTGATGTTTTATTATATTTATAAAGTATTGATTCGAAAAAGTCTTCCGGATTTAGTGAATAGTTAGGACTCTTAGAAAGCTTGTCGTTCCATAGATAATAAACCGACATATTATCATAAATCCAACCATTTACATATTTATAATCTGATATTACGTCAGAGGTTATGATCTCTGCCTTACCTGAGTTGTTTGCATTCTCGAAAGTGACTATGGAGCCATCTTCCAAAGTAGCAGTAGCAACCGGAGGATCAACCTGATTGTTAATTATTGCGTTAATAGTTTCAGTATATCCGCTGCTGTATGTTAGTTTAAAAGTTTTTGTTCCTGCATCATATGTTACAGTTTCCAACTCACCTTTGTCATTAATTTTGTCGTTATCATTACAAGATGTGTTTATTAGCAACAATAATGAAAAAACGAGCAGTATGAAATAAGTTCTTTTCATTTGACTTTATTTGTGTGATAAAAATGTTAATATATTAATTGTAATAAAAGATAAGTATGTAGTTGGTAAAAATGAGACTGCGAATGTATTAAATATTTTAATCGAAGTGCACAAATATCAGAATTTTAACTCTCCTTTTCCCTGTCTTATGATATCATGTTCTCCCGTTGAACAATCAATAACCGTGGATGGCTCAATTCCTCCAATACCTCCGTCTATTACTATATCCGCAAAATCCTGCCATTTCTCATGTATCAGTTCTGGGTTAGTTATATATTCAATCTCATCATTTTCATCTATAATTGAAGTACTTAAAACAGGGTTCCCGAGTCTGATAACAATTTCGCGTATAATGTTATTATCCGGTACACGTATACCAACTGTTTTCTTCTTTTTATAAATTTTAGGGAGTGATGATGTGGTAGGTAGAATAAAAGTGAAAGGACCAGGCAGATTTCTTTTCATTAATTTGAATGTCGGGGTATCTACCTTTGCATATTCACTTATAATGCTTAAATCATTGCATATAATGGATAAATTGCTCTTTTCAGGGTTTATTCCCTTTAAGTTGCAAATTTTCTCTACCGCGCGAACATTAAGTGCATCGCATCCAAAAGCATACAATGTATCTGTGGGGTATATCACAATTCCACCATCTTGCAGAGCAGATACTACTTTATCTATCTCACGCGTATTCGGATTTTCATTATATATTTTAATAAGCATAGTTGCAAATATAAACAAAAATAAGTTCCAATCTATTGACTGGAACTTATTTAACTCGAGTGTTAATCTTTTTAACCTCTACTTTAGCTTTCGTCAGAATTTATATTTGCATCGAGTCCGTTACTGTATTGCTTCATTGCACGAAGACTCATACCCATGCTGGAGAAACCTCCATCATTATATAGATTCTGCATAGTAACCTTGCGGGTAAGATCAGAGAACATCACAACGCAGTAGTCTGCTGCATCATCGGCATCAGCATTACCTATTGGTGACATACGTTCTGAGAAATCCATCAAATCCATCATGCCTTTTACACCACTTCCGGCTGTAGTCATTGTAGGTGATTGTGAAATGGTATTTACCCTTACCCCCTTATCTCTTCCGTAGATATATCCAAAGCTGCGGGTGATAGACTCAAGAAGTGCTTTTGCATCAGCCATATCATTATAGCCGTAAAAAACACGCTGTGCGGCAACATATGTAAGAGCAAGAATCGAACCTCCTCTTTCAATAGCATCCATCTTACGTGCAACCTGCATCATTTTATGGAAAGATACTGCAGATATATCAAGTGTTTTCATAAGCATGTCATAATCCAGATCGTCGTATGTTCTTTTCTTACGAACATTTGGAGACATACCTATTGAGTGCAGAACGAAATCAATTTTTCCGCCAAGTATTTCCATTGATTTTGCGAAAACCATCTCCAGATCTTCAACATTTGTAGCATCAGCAGGTAAAATCTCTGCATTTAGTTTTTCTCCAAGCGCAGCTGTTTCACCCATTCGCACTGCTACAGGAGTATTCGACAAAGTGATTATTGCGCCTTCTTCAACGGCTCTTTCGGCCACTTTCCATGCAATTGACATGTCGTTAAGGGCACCAAAAATAATCCCTCTCTTGCCTTTTAATAAATTGTGAGTCATAATTTTTTCAATTTTATTTATCTGATAAAATGGTTTTACCAGTCAAAAATGATTGTTATTTACATAAAACTGCGCAAATGTATAAAAAATGTGCAATAATTAAACACTCATCAGTCAAATAAGTTCTATAATTATATGTAAAAAGCGGAGATTTTACCCCGCTTTATCTAAAATAGAATATCTATTACTATATTTATTCAGTAGTAGCCAATTTATTTTCAACTGTAATTCCTTTCCAAACTAATGCAGAAATTGCTGCACCAAGCAGAGGAGCAACAATAAATAACCAGAGTTGAGTTAAAGCCACACCACCTTCAAAAATAGCAGGTCCTATACTTCGTGCGGGATTTACAGATGTCCCTGTAATTGGAATACAGACAATATGAACCAAGACTAATGCCAGACCAATTGCAAGCCCCGCAAATTTATTCAATCCATTTTTTGCAGTCACTCCAAGAACTACAAGCACAAAAATAAAGGTGAACACTGTTTCCGCAACAAATGCTTCAGCAATCTTACCTTCAGCGAAGCCATTTGCCCCTGTAAGTGTTGTGGTTGATCCGGAATCTTTAGCGAGAAACCACAAAATAGAAGATCCTATTATTGCTCCAATAATCTGAAAAAGCATATACATTAATGCATCTTTGCTGCTCATTCTTCCCGAAAGATACACTCCAAAAGTTATTGCCGGATTGATATGACAACCGGAAATGCTTCCTATCGTATATGCCATAGCTACAACCGATAGTCCAAATGCAAAAGCAACACCCAGAGTCCCAATAGTAAAAAATGGCTGATCAGCCCCTGCAAAAACTGCCGCACCACATCCCATTAATACCAGCACCATTGTACCAATCATTTCTGCTAAATACTTTTTCATAATCATTTGAGTTTTAATGTGAAACATGCTGTATGATGCAAAGGAAATAAAAAATTCTAAACAGATACTTATAAATTATAATTATTGTGGTTTTAATACTCATATGATGTTATTTAAAAACTCATTAATTGATAGTTAGAGCATACTGTTTGCAGGATTTTACCAATTTTTATGTGAAACCTTTTGAACTTTTAGCCTTATCTTTGTTTAAGATAAGAGGTAAATATTATTATGACAATCACTTATATATATCATAGCTGCTATTTAATTGAATTTCAAGAATTATCTTTGTTATTCGATTTTTATAAAGATGTTCCCCGCAGTGACGGGAAGGAGTGGATTAAAGATTATCTTCTGAATAAAGATGAGGACTTGTACATTTTTTGTTCTCACTCGCATTCAGACCATTTCAATCCTGAGATTTTATCCTGGAGGAAAAATAAAAAAAATATCAAGTATCTTTTTTCTGAAGAGCTGCTTCAAAGTAAGAAAGCTCTTCCTGAAGATGCATTATTTCTCAAGAAAGAGGAGTCATTCAGAGATCATAGAATAAAGGTTAAGGCTTATGGTTCCACTGATGCAGGTTGTTCATTTCTGATCAGCTGCGAGGATAAACTCTTTTTTCATGCTGGAGATCTAAATAACTGGCATTGGAAAGAGGAGGTTAATGCAGAAGAAGCGCTCACTTACGAAAATAATTTCTTGTGCGAACTGGAGCTGCTTTCAGAAAAATCCGAAGATTTATATGTTGCAATGTTCCCTCTGGATCCACGTTTAGGTAACGATTTTATGAGAGGAGGAGAGCAGTTTGTTTCAAGAATAAAAACTGAATTTTTTTTCCCAATGCACTTTGGAGAGAATTTTAATCTGGTGAATATGTTTGCAGGAATAGCATCAAAGTATAATTGTAATTATCTGCCTATTAATCACCATGGACAATCATTTAATCTATAAATTGACTAATTTTGTAACAACTCAATTCATATAATTAATGTTCTCTGATTGAATATCATATAAGAGTTAATTATATAATTATAAAAAGAATATGGAAATAAAGGCTAGATTTGATCACTACAATATTAATGTATTTGATCTGAAAAAAAGTATTAAATTTTATGAGGATGCTTTAGGTTTCAAAGAGGTTCGTAGAAAAGAGGCTTCTGATGGATCTTTTATCCTTGTTTATATGGGTGATAACGTAACGGGATTCACACTTGAATTAACCTGGTTGCGTGACTGGGACAGAGCATATAATCTTGGTGATAACGAACAACATCTTTGTGTAAGGGTGGAAGGCGACTATGATGAGATAAGGGCTTTTCATAAAGAGATGGGCTGTGTATGTTACGAGAATCATGATATGGGACTCTATTTTATTAATGATCCGGACGGATATTGGATAGAAATATTACCTTTGAGGAAATAATATTAATCAAATGAGTTTTTTTAATTACAAAAGACGTCCAACAATTGATGTAAAAGTTGGGAATATATTCATGGGTGGCAACTATCCGGTTGTTATTCAAACAATGACCAATACAAATACACTCGATACAGAGGGGAGTGTTGCTCAGTGTGAGAGAATTATAGCATCCGGTGCCGACCTGATAAGACTCACAACACAAGGTGTACGTGAGGCTAATAACTTAAAAGAGATACATCAGCAGCTTAGAGATAAAGGGTATAATACCCCACTTTCAGCTGATATTCATTTCAATCCCCGTGCAGCTCTGGTTGCTGCAACAATAGCAGAGAAGGTGCGTATTAATCCAGGGAATTTTGTTGATAAACAAAAGACTTTCGCTGAAAAAGAATATACAGACGAGGAGTATGCTTTGGAACTTGAGAAGATAAGGTCACAGGTAGTCCCTTTCCTGAATATTTGCAAAGAGCATGGTACAGCTGTTCGTATAGGGGTTAACCATGGTTCACTTTCTGATCGTATAATGAACAGATATGGTGATACTCCGGAAGGTATGGTTGAGTCATGCATGGAGTTTCTGAGAATTGCAATAAAAGAAGATTTCAAGGATATTGTTATCTCTATGAAGGCTTCTAATACAGTTCTGATGACAAAGGCAGTACGACTATTAGTAGCTACAATGGATAAAGAAAATATCCATTTTCCACTTCATCTTGGTGTAACAGAAGCAGGAAACGGAGATGATGGGCGTATGAAATCTGCAGTGGGAATAGGAGCCTTACTTGTTGATGGGATAGGTGATACTATCAGAGTATCATTAAGCGAAGAACCAGAAGCTGAAGTACCTGTTGCTCAGAAATTGGTTGAATATATCAATAAGCTTGAAGGACATGAACCAATAGTTTCTGAAGAATATCCCGGTTTCTCTCCATTTTCTATGGATAGACGGGAAACAGACTCTGTTTGGAATGTTGGAGGTGAATATCTTCCTGTAGTAATATCTGACAGGAGCAGGATAAACGATATGTCAATCAACCCACATTTTATACCTGACTATATCTATGTTGGTAATAGAGTGCCTGACAACTTCCCTAAGGGAATGAAATCGATTGTCGATTTTGAAAATTGGGAGAAGAAGATTGACAATTTTCCGCTCTTTACAGTCGACTCTTTAGATAAAATAAAAGATTGTGATTCAGAAGTGAGGTTCCTGCGCCTGTCATTCCCTGAATTGTCAGAGAGAGTTATTGCATTTTTGAAAGTTGTACCTAAAGTAGTTGTTATACTGACTTCTGACCATCAAAATAGGGTAGGTGAGCAGAGAGCATTTTTCCACACTCTTTTAAATGAAGGTTGCAGGGTACCTGTAATTCTCCAGAGCAGTTATAAAGAGGATGAGGCAGAAGACCTGCAGATTAAAGCGGGAGTAGATTTTGGAACAGTGCTTCTTGATGGCTTCGGTAATGGCATCATGATGAGCAACGAGGGTAAACTTGATATTCTTGATGTCGATGCATACTCATTTGGAATCCTCCAGGCAGCACGTGTCCGTACAAGTAAAACAGAGTTCATCTCTTGTCCGGGTTGCGGAAGAACTCTATTTGACCTGCAAACAACAGTTGCACTGGTACAGAAACATTTCTCTCATCTGAAACATCTGAAAATCGGAGTTATGGGCTGTATTGTCAATGGTGTTGGAGAGATGGCTGATGCGGATTACGGATATGTAGGAGCAGAACATGGTAAGATATCCCTTTACCGCAAAAAACAGCTTGTTGCAAAAAATATACCTCAGGCAGAGGCTGTTGAACATCTTATTCAGCTTATAAAGGATAATGGGGACTGGACTGAACCTGCTGAAAATTAATATGAATTTTTTAACTATATGAAGAGACTTGTAATTGTAGGTTGTGGTTTCCTGGCTGATATTGTGGCTGATGCTTTATTGGCCGGCTTGTTGCCTGATTATGATCTGGTAGGAGTATATTCCCGATCAAAAAATAAAGCAGAGCGTCTTGCAGGTAAAATGAAAAAAAACGGGAGGGAGTGTAAGCCTTGCTCATCTTTAACTGAACTGCTCGCTCTTAAACCTGATTTTCTTGTAGAAGCGGCTTCTCCGGCAGCTATGAAAGAGTTTGCAATTTCAGCTTTAGAAAATGGTACTTCTGTAATCACATTATCAATAGGAGCTTTTGCAGATATTGATTTTCTGGAAAAGGTTAGAAGAACTGCTTTGGCAAACGGTACTAAAGTGTATATCGCCTCGGGTGCTACCGGTGGGTTCGATGTCCTTAGAACAGCAACTCTAATGGGCAATGCAACTGCTGAGTTCCTTAACGAAAAAGGGGTAAAGGCTTTGAGAGGATCATCTCACTATGATAGTGAAATGGAAATCTCAAAAAAGATGGTCTTTTCAGGTACAGCAAGTGAGGCCATTGAAACATTTCCAACCGGACTTAATGTGGCTGTAGCAGCTTCACTGGCTACAGTTGGTCCTGATAATTTGCGGGTGACAATGGAGTCGACACCCTATTTCACAGGTGACAGACAGCGTGTGGAGATAAAAAATGATGAGGTTCATGCTGTGGTAGATGTTTTCAGTGCCACTTCAGCAATTGCAGGCTGGTCTGTAGTAAGTACACTACAGAATATTGCTTCCCCTATTGTTTTTTAATAGTTTATATTTCTGCTGATTAACTAGTCAGCGTAGAGCAGAATTAGTTTCAGTTTTCTGTCAAATATTTATCCCTGTAAATTCCGAAAGGTTATCTAACACCTTCTCGCTTAATCGGTCAAATGCCTGCACTGTTCTGCCGGAAGAAACCTCCATACACCTTGTTTTGGGGTGATTTAACAGATGCTCACCACCTAATGCACCAACAGTGTCACAATAGCATAAATTATCACCTTCAAGCCATTTTAAAAATGGTTCTTCATCCCATGCGGGTGAGAGTCCTGTATTAAACAGAATCTTTCTGTCTCCCATTTTTGTAAACTGTTCGGCATGCATCAGGATAGTGTTTTTATTTAGACAACAGCAGATTACTTCACTCTCTGCCAGCAGTTCGTCTAGTGTAAGATAACGATACCCCTTAGCTTTTGCATCATCTTTCTCACTTCTTGAATAGTAACTAATATCTGTACCAAAAAAATGTAAAGCATCGGCTATCATACCTCCTGATTTGCCAAGTCCAACTATACCTGCTTTAAGCCCTGTTATTTCTCTGGCAACACCATCCCAGGGGGACTGGCCAAAACCATGAAGGCAGCGTACGAGTTCACTTATTACATATTCAACCACTCCTTCGTCACCGTAGTCTCTTATTCCTGTTACAGTTATTCCTCTGCTATTTGCATAAGAAATATCAACATTGGCGCTTTCCGGAGAGTATAGAGAGTTGCACATTCCTATATATTTAATATTAGGGCATTTTTCCATTGCTGACCGGCTGAGTTGTGTCGTATAGCTTAGTAATACAGCATCGGCATCTCCTATTCGGTGTGCAATATCTGCGTCATCCTCCGGGATATTGGTGTGCATAATAACCTCTTCTGCAAATAATTTCAACTTCTCCTCCGCTGACGGAATTAATCCAACAGGCTCTATGGCAACTATTTTTTTAAACATATATTCAATAAAAACATTTTTAATAAGACAAATATACTCAGGTAAAATCTGATATTAGAATTTAAATATAAAAATAAAAGTTGCTCCATATTTGGAGTTTTAACGAAAAAGTAGTAATATTGCACCCGCTTTTGTCAAATGACAAACGGTCCCATAGCTCAGTTGGTTAGAGCACCTGACTCATAATCAGGGAGTCACTGGTTCAAGCCCAGTTGGGACCACAACTTATTAGTAAAAGGATTGGATTAAAGTCTGATCCTTTTTTTATGATTGCCACAATTATCAAACAAAATATTAAAACATGTGGCACCCACTCTTAATAAGCCCCATCATTATAATTACATTTCGGTGATAAGCTGATATTTAGGTACTAATGTTTTCATTATGCTCCAGCCAATCAGATAGGCAAATGCGCAAATCATGAAAATAATGAAGTAACCTGATTCAATACCCTCAAATCCCATAAACTTTAGATTTGTGTTTGCTGTAAAATCAAACAGTATGCCCGATCCCTGGTTAATCAAATAAGATCCAAGTCCACCTGCCATTCCTCCAATTCCGGTTATTGTTCCTACTGCATATTTCGGGAACATATCACTTACTGTAGTGAAAATATTTGCTGACCACGACTGATGTGCAGCAGCTGCAATACCTATTATTATTACAGGAAGCCATACCGATATCTGTCCTAATGGCTGAGCAAATAGGATTAGTATTGGGAACATGGCAAATAGCAGCATGGCTTTCATTCTTCCTAGATATGGATCCATTTTCTTTTTTCTCATGAAATATGCCGGGAAGAATCCTGCAGTAAATATAGATATCATGGAAATAGCATACACAAGGAATACATGAGGGGCACTTTGTGTTGAGTCCAGGTTATATACTGATTTCAGGTAGGCAGGTATCCAAAACAGTAGAAACCACCATACACCGTCGGTCAGGAACTTACCAATAGCAAAGGACCATGTTTGCCTGTGTCTGAAAGCTTGCCTGAAAGTAACTTTCTTCCCTGCATTGGAGTCTATTGAGGTTGATGATACTCCGTCTATCTCATCATCCTGATTTATATATGCCAATTCAGCACTATTTACCCTTTTATTTCTTTCCGGTTTTTCATAGATAAATACCCAGCATCCCATCCAAACAAAACCAAGAGCTCCAATAACAATAAAAGCCATTTCCCATCCCCAAGCTTTTGCTATGAAAGGAATGGTCAATGGTGCAACTAAAGCGCCAATTTGGGCTCCTGCATTAAACAGACTAGTTGCATATGCCCTGTCTTTTTTAGGGAAATACTCAGCTGTAGCCTTAATTGCTGCCGGGAAGTTTCCCGCCTCACCTATAGCTAGAACAAGTCGGGCAAATATAAAAAGAGTCACACTTACTGATACAACAAGAGAAACATCACCAACAGCAGATATTGCTTCACGGGCACCTGCAAAACTTGTTGTCCAACTGCCGGCAACTATGCCGGAAGTAACTAGTCCGCAGAATGCATGAATTACGGCACCTACCGACCATACACCAATAGCCCACAGATAACCTTTTTTTGTATCCAGTCGGTCTACAAACTTCCCGGCAAATAGCATTGAGATAGCATAGAAAAGTGAAAACAGACCAGCCACCGTTCCATAGTCGCTGTTTGTCCAGTGAAACTCAGGAGCAATAAAGTCGGCCCATGTAAGTGACAAAACCTGTCTGTCAAGATAGTTGATAGTTGTAGCCAAAAACAACATAAGACATATTGTCCAGCGTTGATTGGTCATTTTTGTTCTCTCGTGTAGTTTATTCATGATTTAATTTTATCTATTGTTTTTCATTAAATTACATTCACTATCTGGTTTGTTGTATGATAGAAATGCATTCCCGGCATAATTGAGTAATCTTTTCCCAGTTACCATTTTCAATCACCTCTTTTGGGAAAAGCTTAGACCCGATTCCAACACAGGTGACACCTGCTTTGAACCATGCTGTAATGCTCTCTTTAGTTGGTTCCACTCCACCTGTTGCCATTACTTTGGTCCATGGCATAGGCCCCTTTATATTTTTTACATAAGCTGGTCCACCAACATCTCCTCCTGGAAATATCTTCACAATTTCAGCTCCAAGCTCCTGGGCAAGACCAATTTCAGTTGTAGTGGCACATCCAGGGGAGTAAGCTATCTGTCTGCGGTTACATACCTTGAATATATCCGGGTTGAGCATAGGGCCAACTATAAAGTTTGCCCCCATTTGTATGTAAAGGGATGCTGTAGGGGCATCAACTATAGACCCTGCTCCCAGTATCATTTCAGGGCACTCTTTATCTACCCATCGAATTAACTTTGCAAATAGATCATGAGCAAAATCACCTCTGTTCGTGAATTCAAACAGTCTGACTCCACCCTTATAGCATGCATCAACTACATGTTTCGCGATCTCAAAATCTGAATGGTAAAATAGAGGTATTATACCTGTATCCTCCATTGTCTGATATACTTTAATTCTGGAAAATTTAGCCATAGTTTTCTGTTTTATCTGACAACCCTGCCTGAGCTGTTACCCTTCATTAATGTTTCCACCTCAGATACAGACACTAAATTAAAGTCACCATATACAGTATGTTTAAGAGATGAAGCAGCAACTGCAAAGTCGAGTGCTTTCTGATCATCATCCCTGTATGTAAGCAAGCCATATATCAGGCCTCCCATAAATGAATCTCCTCCTCCAACCCTGTCTACGATATGTGTAATATCATATCTTTTTGATTGATAGAATTTATCTGAAAAGAGGCATCCACCCCATCTGTTGTGATTAGCATTTATGGAACCACGAAGTGTAATGATTACTTTTTTTGCTCGGGGAAATCTTTCCATTATCTGTCTGCATACAGACTCAAATTCTTCAGCATCTATATTTCCTCCTGTATGTTCTGACTGAAATCCTTCTGGTTTTATACCGAACATTTTCTCAGCATCCTCTTCATTGCCAAGAATTATATTACACCCTTCAACCAGCTGAGGCATAATCTCAGCTGCAGATTTACCATATCTCCATAGGTTTTTACGGTAATTGAGATCGCAAGAGACAGTTATTCCCATCTCATTAGCTGTTTTTACAGCCTCAAGACAAACATCGGCGGCACCTTGTGAGATTGCCGGTGTAATACCTGTCCAATGAAACCATGATGCATCTTTTAATATCTCTTTCCAGTTGATCATTCCTTTCTCTACTTCTGCAAAGGAGGAGTTTGCCCTGTCATATATAACTTTGGAAGGGCGTGCTACTGCTCCTGTCTCAAGAAAGTAAATCCCCACTCTTTCACCTCCTCTAAGTATGTGCCTGGTTCCCACTCCATATTTTCTAAGGTCAGAAATGCACCAATTGGCAATATCATTCTCGGGCAGACGGGTAACAAATTCAACAGGAATACCATAGTTTGCGAGTGATACTGCTACATTAGCCTCTCCTCCTCCAAAGGTTGAAATGAGAATTTCAGACTGAATGAATCTCTTATATCCCGGGGTGGCTAGTCGTAACATTATTTCACCAAATGTAACTACTTTCTGCATATTACTTGATCTGTGTTATGAGAGGGTTATCGATTATCTCTTTCTGTCTTTTCAGAAACTCCTTCCATTTTTCAAAGCTATTGAATCCTGCTTTACTCCACCCTCCTCCGGCATAATAACTGTATTCATCTCCAGGCTTATAACTATTTATACCCAGGTAGTGGCCATTTGAGACTTTAATAACATCAAACCTTTCAGGATTGATAGCAGCGGTGTAAATTGTTCCGTTTATTGAATCTGAGGGAGTTTCATAAGCAATAATACCTTTATTGTCTCCATAAATTGCATCTGATTCAACCATTTCAGGGTTCTCCTCAGGAATAACTATTCCGGTTGCCAGATCTATAATTTCACTGTTGGTATAGAAAATATTGGTTACTCTGTTAAAATAAGAGTAAGCATCCAGAGAAATTACACGGGTCTCCACTATCTCATTGTTTCCTGCAAAATAGGGTTCGTATGTCAATCTGAAAGTGATCCTTAATGGTCCATTATCCAGTATTTCATAATTAATAAAATTATCACCTAAACAGAGAGTATCATTAAAAAATGGAGCAGTCATTCCAAGACCCAGCGTCCTGCCCACCTTATAGAAGTCCAGTCCTTCTCCATTATCAGTATGATATGAAGCTATATTTGACAAATCATTCTTATACCACTTATCAATTATCAGTTCTTCAGTCTTTTTTGCCCAGAAATCCATTCCATTGCTAATTTCGCCTGTAGACTTGAGTGCCGGACCGTATATCCTGAATGCAGTACGGTTATTCTCCCATGCAAAATCATCTTTTCTCTCCGGTACTAATCTGCCATATACAAGTGGCTCAAACTGTTCCGGCTGACCCTTGGAAATAGTATAAACCGATTCCCCTTCTGCTTTTACGGATACAGGAAAAATAATCGACTCAATATTACTTCTGCCATTTATAATCAGCTGATATATTACCTGTTTTTTGTTTATGTCTGTAACAATTACTCTCTCTCCCTCTTTTATGGATAGTATTTCCTGAACCCTATTCCATTCGATCTCTGTAATCTCATTATCTCTGTCAAATGGACTCGGATTTTTAATTACAACATCAATCTTATTATGTCCCGTTGTGCAACCTGAGATAATTGCTATTAAGATTATAAGTAATACTGTTCTCATATTTTATAAGTTTATGGAACATTAAGGTTGTCTTCCTATATAAGCTAGAATACCGCCATCGACATATAATATGTGGCCATTAACAAAGTCAGATGCCCTGGAAGCCAGAAAAATTGCCGGACCTGAAAGATCTTCAGGTATACCCCATCTCTCTGCAGGTGTTTTTGAGATTATAAATGAGTCGAAAGGGTGGGGACTACCATCTGCCTGTTTTTCTCTAAGTGGTGCTGTTTGTGATGTAGCAATGTAGCCTGGACCAATTCCATTTACCTGTATATTATATTTTCCCCATTCAGCTGCAAGTGTTCTTGTGAGCATTTTCAAGCCTCCTTTTGCAGCTGCATACGCAGATACAGTTTCTCTGCCCAGTTCACTCATTAATGAGCAAATATTAATTATTTTACCTCCCCCACGTTTTATCATTGCAGGAGCAACTGCTTTTGATAAGATAAAGGGGGCAACAAGATCAACATCAATTACCTCTTTGAACTCCTCCACTTTCATATCTACAGCAGGTATGCGTTTAATTATTCCGGCATTATTCACTAAAATGTCTATCTCGCCAATTTCTCTGATTATGACATCAATCATATTATTAACAGCAAACTCATCTCTAACATCACAAACAAATCCAAATGCATCTATTCCAAGTTTGTGATATTCCTCAATTCCCTTTTTCATAGAAGATTCATTTGAGCTGTTGAATGCAATCTTTGCTCCTGCATTGGCAAGTGCAACCGCCATTTGAAAACCAATCCCATGGGCAGCACCAGTGACAAGGGCAACTTTATTCTTTAAAGAAAAAATATCCATAAATATATTATTCCTTGGTTTGTGTTATACTCTTCATGAGTATTGATTATTTAAGATCTGTGATTTTTGAGAAATCCTGATCTCCATAGTCCAGATTTTCTCCCGCCATACCCCAGATAAATGTATAGTTAGATGTTGCTGCCCCTGAGTGAATAGACCATTCAGGAGAAATAACAGCCTGATCACCTTTCATCCAGATATGCCTGGTTTCCTGCGGCTCGCCCATGAAATGACATACAGCCTGACCTTCAGGTACCTCAAAATAGAAGTAGGCTTCCATTCTGCGCGAATGTGTATGAGCAGGCATAGTATTCCAAACACTTCCGGGTGCAAGTTCAGTCATCCCCATCTGAAGCTGGCATGTTGGCAATACCTGATTAACTATCATCTTATTTATAATTCTATGATTAGCGGTCTCAAGCGACCCCAATTCTGCAACTTCAGCATCTGCCCTGGTGACTTTTTTGTCAGGCCAATTACGATGAGCTGTGGCTGAGTTGAAGTAGTACTTAGCAGGAGTGGAAGGATCGATGCTCTCAAAATATACTTCTCTGTCACCAGCTCCTAGATAAAGTGCTTCTTTATAATCCAGTTCATAAGATGTGTCACCGACTTTAATTTTTCCTTTTCCTCCAACATTAAAGATGCCTATTTCACGATTACGCAGGAATATTGGTTGCTTGAGTGGATCTATCGATTCAAGTTGCAGATTTTCTTTCACTGGCATTGCTCCTCCTACTACAAGACGGTCATGCATTGAATATACCATATTTACTTCGTCAGCTTTAAATAGGTTTTCGATTAAAAACTCTTTTCTTAATCTTTCAGTATCATAAGATTTTGCATCTGAAGGATGTGCTGCATACCGTAGTTGATAATTTGTTTTCATATGATAAAAGTTATCGATTCAATATTAGCTTAAAATGCGGTATCTGTATGCTAAAGTTTAGCAAGAAATGTGTACGTACACAAAAATACAAATTATTCTTAATCGGACAAGTTAAATAGGAAAAATTTTAAAAAACAGTGAAGATTTGCAATTATAAGTGTACCTACCTCTTACTTTGCTCTTATATGAGCCTTACCTGCTCCTTTGATTCCTTATATGAATAAGGAGCTGGAAAGACCAATTCAGGGGTTAGGGTATAATCTGATAGATATTAGTTAGTAATAATCAGCGAAGTAAATTGTTGAATCTTTTATAATATTCTATGGTTTCCTTAGTAATGATATCAAGCTGCATATAATTTTCTAAAGTAACACTTTTCCTGAAAATCAGATATTCAAGCAATGTTTTCATTGCATAAAATCCCTGATATTCCGGGCCTTGACCGATAAGGAAATCGATTTTTCCATTTTTAAGGGCAGCACTATTTGGGATAGTCACATCCATGCAAATTACCTTTACATTCTCTATACCATTATTTGCCAGATATTCAGAAACAATGCTGCCTTTTGAGTTCATAACTACGATACCACCTACATTTTCATGATTTTTAAAGAAGCTTGACAGATGTTTTTCATTTTCTTCCGGTTGTGCAACCGAAAAAGGTATTGTTATAACCTGATTATTCTTTTTACCTTCATAGAGATAATCAGTAAAACCTTTTTTTCTTAGGATGGTGGTATTAGCACTGCAGTCACCGGTTCTTACAGCCTGTAAAAGTCCAATATTTGCCTCTTCTGGTATAATTGATGTAATAAGATGAGCTATGAGTCTTCCCACCTTATAATGATCTGCAGAAAAGAATGCCAGTGGTGAAGTCTCTTCTATTGTTGAGTCAACGAAAATATAAGGTATGCTCCTCTCATCTAATTCATTACACAACTCTATGGTCTCTTCTTTAAAAGTAGGTCCAATTATTAATGCATCCATATCAAAACTGGAAATCTTTTCGAAGACATTCCTGCAAGAATAAATGTCATACTGATTGTATGTATAAACATGGAGATCTACCTTGATATTCTCATACTCTTCAAGAGCGTTACGTATGCCATTGTGTATACTTTCCCAGTATGCACCTTCAGAGAACTGGGGGGTTGTAACAACTATTCTGTATTTTCTTTTAAGAGATAGTGAAGATACATGCATGTTGGGTTTATAGTCAACCTGCTCAAGAACTTTTTCAACTGCCTTGCGGGCATCGTCCGAGACGTTCCCCCTATTATGTAGTACCCTGTCAACCGTTCCGGCTGAGACACCTGCCATCTTTGCAATATCTTTTATACGGATTTTCTTTTCCATTAATAGTTGCTGATATATAATAAATTATAACCTGTTTAACTTAAAATTGATAAAAATGAACATTAAGGGTATAAAATTAAGTTTTTGATTTTGTAATATTCAAATTATTTGTACATTTGTGTACGTACACAAAAATAGATTTAATATTTCATTTATAAAACAAATATTGAAATATTTTTCATACTACTTTTCAAGTTTATGTTTATTACTCATTAATTGATTTTCGTTACATAATCAGCACAGTATCCATTTTAATTTTTACCATATGAAAAATTTTATACATGAAGACTTTCTACTCCAAACAGATACTGCCAAGTATTTATATCATGAACATGCTGAGAATCTGGGTATAATCGACTATCACTGTCATCTTAATCCTAAAGAGATTGCAGAGAATCATCAATTCAATAGTATTACAGAGCTTTGGTTGGGGGGTGATCATTATAAATGGAGATTGCTCAGGGCAAATGGTGTTGATGAAAAATATATTACCGGTGATGCAACTGATTGGGAGAAATTTGAAAAATGGGCAGAGACTATTCCTTATACTATGAGGAATCCTATGTATCACTGGACTCACCTGGAACTTAAACGTGTTTTTAATATTGATAAACTATTAAACACTGAATCGGCTCGTGAAATTTTTGATAAAGCAAATGAGATGCTGAAGAGGCCCGAATTTTATGCACGTGGACTTATGAAGAGGTTTGGCGTTGAGGTAGTTTGTACAACTGACGACCCGCTGGATTCACTTGAATATCACAAGCAGATAAAGGAAAGTGGTTTTGAAATTAAGGTTTTACCTACCTGGCGTCCGGATAAATCCATGGCTGTTGAAAATGGTGAGGTCTTTAGAAAATATATAGAAGTATTAAGTGAGGTATCCGGTATAACAATAAATTGTTTTAATGATTATCTCTCAGCACTAAAAAATCGCCATGATTATTTTGAGTTAAACGGTTGCAAGTTAGCTGACCATGGTATTGATAATTTTTATTCTGAGCCATGCACAGAAGAGGAAGTAAACAGGATATTTGATAAGATTTACAGTGCAAAAGAGATTCTTACAGGTGAGGAGGTTCTGAAGTTTAAATCAAAGATGTTATATGAAAATGCACTTCTGAACAATTCTAAAGGGTGGGTGCAGCAGTTTCATTATGGAGCTATCAGGAATAACAACAGTAAGATGTTTAAGCTTTTAGGGCCTGATTCCGGCTACGACTCAATAAATGATGTTAGTGATGTAGCCCTTTCATTATCGCGTTTTTTTAATTCTTTAGAGAGGGTCAACAGTCTTGCCAAATCAATCATATATAATCTGAACCCAAGAGACAACTACCTGATTGCATCAATGATAGCAAACTTTCAAGATGGCTCAGTTCCTGGAAAAATTCAATTTGGCTCAGGCTGGTGGTTTCTTGACCAAAAGGATGGAATGGAAGATCAGATGAATATTCTTTCTACGCAAGGACTGTTAAGTCGCTTTGTAGGGATGTTGACAGATTCACGAAGCTTTGTTTCTTATCCACGTCATGAGTATTTCCGCAGGATTTTATGTAATCTTATAGGAAAAGATGTGGAGAATGGACTGCTGCCTTCTTCCGAGATGGATTTTCTTGGAAAGATGGTTGAGGGGATCTGTTATTACAATGCTAAAAGATATTTCAATTTCTGATCTATCGCTTTTGGAGGACTGTTTTGCGAAATAGTGGAATCTGAGCAAAACAGTATCCTATAAATTTGCAGTAAAAACTTTTAAACATATATCTATGTACGAATTGTTTAATATAAAAAATAGAATAATTGCTATTACCGGAGGTACCGGTGTATTAGGTGCTTCAATGGTTGAGTATCTCGCGGCTCACGGTGCTAAAGTAGCTGTTTTGGCAAGAAACAAAGAGAAAGGAGATAAGCTGATACATAGAGTTATAGCAGATGGAGGAGATGCTGTTTTTCTTCAGACTGATGTGACGGATGAGAAAATCCTTGAACATAATGCACAGGATATTGTAAACAGATATGGAAAGGTTGATGTATTGATTAATGGTGCCGGAGGTAATATGCCGGGAGCTACAATTGGACCGGGAAGTACAATATTTGACCTGAAAAGTGATGATTTCAGGAAGGTTGTGGATCTTAACCTTATGGGTACTGTAATCCCTACTCTTGTATTTGCAAAACATATGGTAAAGGAGAAAAAGGGAAATATAGTAAATATCTCGTCAGCTTCTGCATTGCGGCCTCTTACTCGTGTAGCTGGTTATGGTGCTGCTAAAGCAGCTGTTACTAATTTTACAAAATATTTAGCAGGAGAGCTTGCAATAAAATTTGGTGAAGATTTTAGGGTAAATGCCTTGTGTCCCGGATTCTTTATTACAGAACAAAACAGAGCGCTTCTGACCAATTCTGATGGATCTTACTCCGATAGAGGAAATACCATTATTGCTCATACACCATTCCGCAGATTTGGTCTGCCCGAAGATCTCCTTGGAACACTTCACTATCTTGTAAGTGATGCTTCCAGATTTGTGACAGGAACGGTAGCAATAGTAGATGGAGGATTTGATTCTTTTAGTATCTGAATAAATTATCACTGTTATGTCTCTTAAATTAAGAAAAGAATTCAAATATTCACTGGTTGTACCCACAAGTATGGGGGTGAGAATAACACCTGTGAACAGTCAGCCTGTACAAAGCACCAATATGTTTCAGATGCAGGCAACAAGTGCTGAAACAAATGTTGCAAGTATTTCCTCATATCTGGGATTGCCGGTTAAGGTGTTGACTAACTTTGTAAAGGGAAGTCCGATAGCCTCATTTATTAAAGCTAACCTGAGGGCAAGAAATATGGAGTATGAAGGTCCCGAAGTTCCACAGGGTGGGCCATGGGGTTATCGTCATCAGTTCAATATTGCAGACAGTGGATTTGGATTAAGAGGTCCTCGTGTTCATAACGACCGTGCAGGTGAGGTGGGAAGAGTGTTGAATGTTAAGGATTTCGATCTTGAGCGGTTATTTATGAAGGATGGTGTTCAGATTGTGCATCTTTCCGGATTAATTGCTGCATTATCGCACGAGACAAGTGAGTTTTGTCTTGAAATAGCTCGTTTCGCGAAAAAACATGGAACAGTTATATCATTTGATCTTAATTACAGGGCCTCTTTTTGGGAAGGTAGAGAGGATGAACTCAGGAAAGCTTTCACAGAGATTGCTTCTCTTTCTGATATCCTGATAGGAAATGAGGAGGATTATCAACTCTGTTTAGGTGTTCAGGGACCGGCAGCGGGTGGCGAAAATATTGAAGATGCAATTGGTGCATTTAAAGGTATGATTCTTAATGCAAACAGAGCTTTTCCTAATGTAAAGGTCTTTGCTAATACACTAAGGGAAGTGATTAGCGCCAATGAACATCTGTGGGGAGCAATTGTTTATGAAAATGAAAGATGGCACGAGGCTCCGCTAAGGACAATTAATGTGATTGACAGAATTGGAGGAGGTGACGGATTTGTAGGCGGGTTACTATATAGTATACTAAAAGGTATGGATCCGGAAAAGTGGATTCAATTTGCCTGGGCAAGTGGTGCCTTAGCTACAACTTTTCTGACTGATTATGCTCAACCGGCTGATGAAAATGTAATTTGGAGTATCTGGGAGGGTAATGCAAGGGTTAAGAGATAAATAAAAAAAAATAATATGAAAGAAAAAGCAGATATAGGACTGATAGGTTTAGCAGTAATGGGTGAAAATCTAGTCCTTAATATGGAGGATAAAGGTTATACAGTTTCTGTTTTTAACCGCACTGTAGATAAAGTAGATGCATTCGTTAAGGGTCGTGGTAAAGGTAAAAAATTTATTGGGGCCTCTACACTTGAAGAGTTTGTTGATTCAATAGAGAGACCAAGAAAAGTGATGTTGTTAGTGAAAGCAGGTAAACCTGTTGACGATTTCATAGAAAAACTTATTCCTTTGTTGGAGCCGGGTGATATTATAATAGATGGAGGAAACAGTCATTTTCCGGACACTATGCGTAGAACAGAGTATGTTGAAAGTAAAGGTCTTTTATATATAGGTTCTGGTGTATCCGGAGGCGAAGAGGGTGCATTAAAAGGACCCTCTCTTATGCCTGGAGGCTCATCTGAAGCATGGCCTCATGTGAAAGAGATATTTCAGGCCGTAGCCGCAAAGGTTGATAATGGAGTACCTTGCTGTGACTGGGTAGGAGAGAATGGAGCTGGGCATTTTGTGAAGATGGTGCATAACGGAATCGAATATGGAGATATGCAGATTATCAATGAAGCTTATCACCTTATGAAAGATCTGCTGGGTATGGATGCTTTTGAGCAGCACGAAGTTTTCAAAAAATGGAACCAGGGAGTACTGGACTCTTATCTGATAGAGATAACAACTGATATATTGGCATATAATGATGAAGATGGCTCTCCATTAGTAGAGAAAATACTTGATACTGCCGGTCAGAAAGGTACAGGAAAATGGACTGCCGTAACTGCATTGGAACTAGGTATTCCTCTCACTCTTATTGGAGAGTCTGTTTTTTCAAGATGTCTTTCTGCACAGAAAGATCTCAGGGTAAAAGCATCTAAGCTATTAACCGGTAAAAGTCCTGATTTCAAGGGGGATAAGGAGCAGTTTATTAATGATCTTGAACAAGCAATTTATGCATCTAAGATTATCTCATATGCACAGGGTTATGATTTGATGATGGAGGCTGCAAAAGAGTATAAGTGGAATCTCAATTATGGAGGTATTGCACTTATGTGGCGAGGAGGATGTATTATACGTTCCCGATTCCTTGGAGATATTAAAAATGCATTTGACAATAATCCTAAGCTGGAGAATCTGTTGCTCGACCCATTCTTTAAGGATGCAGTTCAGGTAGCTGAAGAGAGCTGGCGCAGGGTATGTGCAACAGCGCTCTTGAATGGAATTCCTGTGCCTGCATTATCTTCCGCTTTAGGGTATTATGATGGTTTCAGAAGTGAGCGCCTTCCTGCAAACCTATTGCAGGCTCAAAGAGATTATTTCGGAGCTCATCAGTATGAGAGACTTGATAGTCCGCGTGGAAAATTCTTTCATACCGACTGGACTGGCAGGGGTGGCAGCACTGCTTCCACTACTTATGATGTATAAACATATCAAAAAAGATGATTTATTTCGAATATGGCTCCACTCAGACAAGTTTATCGAATGATGATCTTAGAAGAGGACTAACTAAGGCATTGGATAGATTGGGTGAACGGCATAAGGTGCTTGCCGTTCCGCCCGATTATACTCGCCTGCCAAGTAAAGCGGGAGAACTGACCAGATTTTCATGGGAGTATTATGGTGAGAGGCTGACAGATATTCTTCCTGCACTTGGGACACACACTCCAATGACTGACAGACAGATAACCCATATGTTTGGTGATATACCAAGGAGCCTGTTTAGAGATCACGACTGGCGAAATGATGTTATGACTCTTGGAGAGGTGCCATCGGAGTATGTGAAATGGATTTCCGAAGGCAGGGCTGACTTCTCATGGCCTGCTCAGGTTAACAAACTTATTATAGAAGGAGGGTTTGACCTGATACTTTCTATTGGTCAGGTTGTACCTCATGAAGTTGTGGGAATGGCTAATTACAATAAGAATATTCTTGTAGGAACAGGTGGAAGTGAAGGTATTAATAAAAGTCACTATTTAGGTGCAGTTTATGGTATGGAGCGAATGATGGGGCGCTCAGATACTCCTGTTCGCCGTGTATTCAATTATGCTACAGAGAAATATCTGGCTGAATTGCCAATAGTATATGTTCTTACCGTTGTAGGAGTAAACAGTAAAGGTGTTGAGCAAACTTTTGGTCTTTTTATAGGTGATGATACGGAAGTGTTTGACAGAGCAGCCAAACTGTCACTTGAAGTCAATTTTGTGATGGTGGATAAGCCTCTGAATAAGGTGGTTGTCTGGCTCGACCCGGAAGAGTTCAAGAGTACATGGCTTGGAAATAAATCAATTTATCGTACCAGAATGGCAATTGCTGATGGGGGTGAACTAATTGTGATTGCACCAGGATTGAAAGAGTTTGGAGAAGACAGGGAGATTGACAGGTTGATACGTAAATATGGTTATCATGGGACACCATTCACACTAAAGGCAGTATCAGAAAATAGTGAATTAAGAGAGAATCTGAGTGCTGCAGCGCATCTTATTCATGGATCTTCAGAAGGAAGATTCTCTATTAAATATTGTCCAGGTAAAGAGTCATGGAATCTTACAAAAGAGGAGATCGAAAGTGTGGGATTTGAATATGGTGATATTGATGAAGCAATTAAAAAATATAATCTTCCATCTCTGAAAGAGGGATTTAATATAATTCCCGGAGGAGAAGAGATATATTATATTTCTAGTCCGGCTTTAGGTCTATGGGCTTATAAAGATCGGTTTAAATAACAAGAAGCATTTTACACAAATTGGGATTACCAATCTATTGAGTAGGATATAAATACCAGAGAATCGAAAGACAATAATTTAAAAATATCATGACAACAAGAAGAGATTTCATAAAAAGTGCTGCTCTGGCTTCAGCCGGACTGGCAATTGGTTCTGTTAGTAACAAAATGAATGCAGCTAGCTACAGTAGAATAGTGGGAGCCAATAAGAAGATTAATCTGGCACATATAGGAATAGGAAACAGAGGCTGGGAGATTATAGAACAGTTTGATAATACAGGTCTTGCAAATGTGGTGGCTCTGTGTGATGTTGATTTGGGTGCTGAACAGACAAAAAAAGCACTTGCAAAGTTTCCTCACGCCAGACGATTCAAGGATTTTAGGGAGATGTTCGATAAAATGGGCAATGAGATTGAAGCAGTAGCTATTGCAACCCCTGATTTTGCTCATTTCCCCGCAGTTATGATGTCAATGACCTATGGAAAGCATGTTTATGTTGAGAAACCACTAAGCAGAACCTTTTATGAATCAGAATTATTAATTAAAGCTGCTAAGAAGTATCCGAAAGTTGTCACACAAATGGGAAACCAAGGTCATTCTGAAGCCAACTATTTCCAGTTTAAAGCATGGACTGAAGCTGGAATAATTAAGGATGTTACTGCAATTACTGCTCATATGAATAATGCCAGACGTTGGCATGGATGGGATACAAATATAAAGCATTTCCCAGCAGCTGAGCCTATACCTGAAACTCTCGACTGGGATACATGGCTGATGTCACGTGGCTATCATGCTTACAATAAAGATTTTCATAGTGGTCAGTGGCGTTGCTGGTATGACTTTGGAATGGGTGCTTTGGGCGACTGGGGTGCGCATATTATTGATACTGCACACAGATTTCTTGATCTTGGTTTGCCTGAAGAGATTACTCCTTTGAAGCTTACAGGACATAATGATTTCTTTTTTCCGATGTCAAGTACAATTGAGTTTAAGTTTCCTAAGCGTGGTGATATGCCTCCTGTAGTAATTACATGGTATGACGGAGTTGATAATATTCCTCCTGTTCCTGAAGGTTATGGAAAGATGGAACTTGATCCAAATATTCCAGCAGTAGCAGGAGGGAAGATACAGCCTGCCAGATTAAATCCGGGAAAGGAGATATATAGTAAGGAGTTAACATTCAAAGGTGGATCACATGGAAGCATCTTAACTATTATACCAGATGAAAAGGCTAAGGAGTTGGAAAAGAGTCTTCCAGAAGTTCCGGAAAGCACCTCTAATCACTTTGCGAACTTCCTTCTTGCCTGTCAGGGAAAAGAACAGACCAGGTCACCTTTTGAGATCTCAGGCCCTCTAAGTCAAGTATTCTGTCTTGGAGTAGCAGCACAGAGGTTAAATAGAAAAATAGTTTTCGACAGGGATACAAAACGAGCAACAAATGATGCTTTTGCCGATGCTTTCCTTATAGGAGAGCCTCCCAGAAAAGGCTGGGAAGATTTCTACAAAATTTAATGATGATGAATAACTGATAAATAAATAAAAACATAAAACAATGAAGAAAAACATTTTAATGTTAATTGCTGTATTTATGATATTAGCTTCATGCAAGCAGCAAGGCCCGGAATGGAAAGATCTTTTTAATGGTAAGAATCTTGATGGATGGGTGAAATTGAATGGTACCGCAGAATACAGGGTTGAGGATGATATGATTGTAGGTGTTTCCGAGATGAATACACCTAACACATTTTTAGCTACAACTGAGACCTACGGTGATTTTATTCTTGAGTTTGATTTCAAGGTTGATGATGGTTTAAATTCAGGTGTACAGTTCAGAAGCTTAAGTTTACCTGAATACAATAATGGACGTGTGCATGGATATCAGTTTGAGATAGATCCATCAGATCGCTCCTGGACAGGTGGAGTTTATGATGAGGCACGGCGTGGTTGGATTTATCCTATGAACTACAATCCTGAAGGTGAGAATGCATTTAAAAAAGGAGAGTGGAACAGTGCCCGCATTGAAGCTATTGGTAATTCAATACGTACATGGGTTAATGGTGTTGAATGCGCTAATTTGCTTGATAATACAACTACAGAAGGGTTTATTGCATTGCAGGTGCACTCTATCAATAATGAAGAGTTGGCCGGCAAAACTGTATCCTGGAAAAATATTAGAATTCTCACTGACAACCTGGAGCAATATAAAACGCCTGTGAATAGTAAAGTGAAGCAACTTAATCAGATTGCCAATACAATTTCTGAGCTTGAAGCATCAGAAGGTTGGGAGCTGCTTTGGGATGGTAAAACAACCAACGGATGGCGTGGAGCTAAACTTGATGAGTTCCCAGAGAAAGGCTGGGTAATAGAAGATGGAATCCTTAAGGTTCTTAAAGGAGACGGTGGTGAGTCAACAAATGGGGGTGATATAGTAACAACAAAGCCTTATAAAAATTTTATGTTGAAAGTTGATTTCAGAATCACTGAAGGTGCTAATAGTGGAATAAAATATTTTGTTGATACAAATTTAAATAAGGGAGAAGGTTCAGCTATTGGATGTGAGTTTCAGATACTTGATGACAGGAATCATCCAGATGCAAAATTAGGGATAAATGGTAACAGAACTTTAGGTTCACTTTATGATCTTATTGCTGCCCCCGAAGATAAACCGTTTAGAAGTGGATTTTTTAATACAGCTATGGTGGTTGTGCAGGGAAACCATGTTGAACACTGGCTAAATGGTGTAAAGATAGTTGAGTATGAGAGGAATACTGAAGAGTGGAATGCACTCGTACAAACAAGCAAATATAAGGATTGGCCTAATTTTGGCAACGCTGAAGAAGGTCTGTTGCTTCTTCAGGATCATGGAGATGAGGTATGGTTTCAAAATATAAAGATTAAAGTACTTGAGTAATATAGCAGATCGACAGGGGGATATTTAATTATCTCCCTGTTTTTTTAGTCGTCAGAAAAGATATCGATATTCCTTATCTATCATAAAATAAATCTCTTACAACTTATAAAACAGAATAAAATAAGCATTAAATAATAATATCTGTCTATTTTTGTACTATAAGTTAATTATCACAGCTATAAGTTATGCAAGTTCTACATAACCGGTTCTCTAATAAAGAACTAAAAAGACGTATGTTGGAAGAGAAAGAGCCAAGAGTAACTATCTCTTTTTATAAATATTTTCATCTCGATGATCCTCAGCAATTCAGGGATGAACTTTACATTAAATTTTACGAAATTGATGTTTTTGGACGAGTTTACATCGCAACAGAAGGAATAAACGGACAGATTTCTGTACCTGAAAATAAAAAAGACAGGTTTAAAGAAATTCTTTATAATTGTCATCCTGAGCTAAATGGGATAAGACTTAATGAAGCCCTTGATAATGATGGGAAATCGTTTTGGGTTTTACGTATGAAAGTGCGTAATAAGATTGTTGCAGATGGAATTGAGGACCAGACTTTTGATTCATCCAAAACAGGAAAGTATTTAACAGCAAAGGAATTCAATAAATTAAGTGAACAGGATGATACCATAGTAGTTGATATGCGTAACAGCTATGAATATGAGGTTGGACACTTTAGCAATGCTGTGGAGATACCTTCAAGAACATTCCGTGAACAATTGCCTAAGGCAGTTGAGTTGTTGCAAAATCACAAAGATAAAAACATCATAATGTATTGCACAGGAGGTATAAGGTGCGAAAAAGCCAGTGCATACATGCTGCATAACGGATTTAAAAACGTATATCATGTAGAAGGCGGAATAATTGAGTATGTAAAGAAGGCTCGTGAGGAGAATCTTCCCCTTAAATTTATAGGCAAAAACTTCGTCTTTGATGAACGTTTGGGAGAAAGGGTTACTGATGATGTAATTTCTAAGTGTCATCAATGTGGAGAACCAAGTGACAGGCATACAAATTGTGCCAATCAGAAGTGTCATGACCTCATTATTCAATGCGAAAGATGTGCTGAAGAGTTTAAAGGATGCTGTTCACACGATTGTGTGCAGCATTTAGTTCCTTAAAAACTACTATTTAAATTGTGAAAAAATAAAAATATTGCAGCTTAAATTATTAGAAGATTATAAAAAGCCCTATTTTTGTGAAAAATAAACTGCATTATGCATATGGCACAACAATTTTTTACTGGGTTGCCGCTATTTGTGGTTCTTTTTTGGCTGTTACTTTTTATTTTGGAATACAAGAATAGTGATTTAGCAAAGCGCTTCTTGGTTGTTTTCTTAGCAGTTGCCTCGTTAAATTATCTGGCTCATTGGTTTTATTTTAATCATAACTACACTGCTTACAATATTCTCGATAGTGTCTGGGTATTTACCTCTCTTGCAGCTTATCCGATATACTACTACTATATACGTTTACTTACTATAGATACTAAGATAAACTTAAAATGGATTTGGATTCTCTTTCCGGCGATTCTGCTTTCCCTTTTTTCTGCTATCCTGTATCTGTTGATGAGTCCAGAAGAAATCACACTCTTCACAAAGGAAATTCTCTATCATACACAAAGCAACGAGTCAGAATACTCGACTCTGATTAATCTGCAAACTTTAAGAAGAAATCTGGTACGAATAGTATTTGCATCAGAGGTTGTTTTAGTACTATATTTCGGACTTAATTTAATTAGCAGTTTCAACGAGAAGGTTAGATCTTTCTACTCTAATATTGAAAATAAGGAGTTGTCTAAAATCAGGTATATTCTCTATTTCTTGGTTATTGCATCTATAATATCAATTTTATCCAACTTTATTGGAAAAAACTATTTCACAGATCACTCTTATCTTCTGGTTATACCTTCAATTGCACACTCCGTTGCTCTTTTTGGAATGAGTTATGTTGGTTACAAACAGAACTTTACTATTCATGATCTTAAAATAGAAAAACAGAATTATACTTCAGAAGACTCAGATGAGTCAGAGAGGAATGAAGAAATATTTACAACTAATCAGCTTGACAGACTCTATTTAAGGCTCGAATCGTTATTTGACGATAAAGAGATATTTAAAGATCCTGATCTAAGGTTAAATGAGGTGGCTCGTTTATTAGGAACCAACCGGACTTATGTTTCTAAACTGATTAATACCAGAAGAAATGTTAGTTTTAATGATTTTGTCAATGAGTACAGAGTAAGATATTCAGAAAAGATATTGACATCATCTGACTATTTCTCTCATTCCCTTGAAGAAATAGCTTTAGAATCAGGATTTTCGAGCACAAGCTCTTTCTACAGATCCTTTGTGAAGAAAAATGGAATACCTCCGGGTAGATATAGGGAAAAAAAAGGGAGAATATCATGATGATATCCCCCCCCTGCATATTGATAACCTAAACGAATTGTTCAACTTATATTTTATAATATAATTAAACGAATTCTTTTTTTAATTGTTCAACCCATTTAATCAGTCGCTCCTCCGTCAAATCATACTCGTTATCCTCATCAAGAGGTAACCCAACCCATACACCATCTTCTACGGCGGTTGAATCATCATAAGTATAACCTACATCGGGTACTTTGCCAACCACTTCAACCTTATCGTGGATCTCGTCATAAACAACTTTCATTGATTCCGCAAAACTTGTTGAGTAAGAGGCACTGTCGCCCAACGCAAAAATAGCCACCTTTTTACCTGTAAAATCAATTTTTGCAAATGAAGGTAGAAAACCTTCCCAATCGTCCTGTAGATCACCAATACCTGTTGTTGAAGTTCCTACTATTATATATTTATAGTCCTCTATTTCACTAAGAGAAACATCTAATACATTATAAATATCCGCATTTCCTTCGAAAAGATCCTGAACCTGTTTTGCAACAGATTCGACACTTCCTCCCGAAGTTCCATATAATATAGCAATTTTATTCATGTTTGTTTTCTATTATTGTGCTTGTCTACTTTTAGTATCTAACAGTTAAGTCAAAAAAATGTTTTTTGACTGATAGTAAATGTAAATACTTTGAAGATAAAGGGAAATATGCTACTTTTGCACACTAACTACATAACGGCGCGGTAGTTCAATGGATAGAATAGAAGTTTCCTAAACTTTAGATCAGGGTTCGATTCCCTGCCGTGCTACTTTTTTTTAACTTTACCATCAAGCATGTTTACACCTTTAATAACTAAATTATCTTTGCGCTATAATAAATAATATTCAATACACCATTTGTTTATGAAACAGAACAAATTATCTATTTTTATTGCACTATTAATTGCAACTTTTATTTCGTCTTGCAGCCCGAAATCATCTGAAAATGAGTGGATACAACTTTTTAATGGAGAAGACCTGACAGGATGGACTCCAAAAATTGTAGGCTATGAAGCAGGAGATAATTTTGGTAATACATTCAGAGTAGAGGATGGGATGATTAAAGTGAGGTATGAGGAGTACGATTCACTTAGAGATAGATTTGGACATCTTTTCTATAAGGATGAGTTTTCTCATTACAGGCTTAGAGTAGAATACCGTTTTATTGGGGAGCAGACTCCGGGAGCCCCTGGATGGGCTTACAGGAACAGTGGACTTATGCTGCATGGACAAACACCGGAGTCAATGGAACTGAATCAGGATTTTCCAACATCAATAGAAGTTCAGCTTCTTGGCAGCGATTCAGTTGCAGAGAGAACAAATATGAATGTTTGTACTCCCGGAACCAATATTGTGATGAATAATGAATTGATTCTTGATCACTGTATAAACTCATCTTCTGAATTGTTCTTTGGTGATGAGTGGGTTACGGCTGAAGTAGAAGTAAGAGGGAATGATGTAATTTATCATATTATAAATGGTGATACAGTTTTACAATATACAAATCCTCAACTTGATGAAAGGGATCATACATATGCAAGACTGATAGAATTGAATAATGGAGATAAGATGTTAAGTAAGGGTACTATCTCATTGCAAAGTGAAGGGCACCCTATAGATTTTCGCAAGGTTGAAATTCAGATACTTGAATGATATACTGTTAAAATGTCGTTAGCTATTAAAAGTGGACCGGGAAATTATTAATCTTATTTTAGTGTTAAGAGATGGGAAAAACAATCATTGAGCTTTTAGAAGAGTCGGTATCTAAATATGGAGATAAGCCTTTTCTTCATGAGGCACGTTATGGAGAAGATTATACTTCTATTACTTACCTTGATGTGCAGAGGGAGGCTATTCGTTTTGCAGCCGGATTAATTGCTCTTGGCGTTGAGGCTGGAGATAGAGTTGCATTAATATCTGAAGGGAAAAATAACTGGGTGTTAGGAGAATTGGGGATACTTCATGCAGGTGCTGTTTGTGTACCACTTTCGGTAAAGCTTGAAACTGAACAGGATATTACTTTTCGTATAAATCATTCTGATACAGTTATGGTGCTTGCTTCTGATCAGCAGATCGCAAAACTGCGCCCAATGAAAGATAAATTACCTACAGTGAAAAGATATATCTTGCTGGATAAGATTGAGAGTGTGGATGATGGTGAGATATTTTTCGATGCTGTTAAAGAATTGGGTGATGCATTACTTGCTACCGATAAAAAGCGGGTAGATGATCGAATTGCAGCAGTCAAACCTGAGAGTCTTGCTAATATTTCATATACCTCAGGTACAACTGCCAATCCAAAGGGAATAATGTTGTCACATAATAACTATGTATTTAATGCAGAACAGGCTGTAGATCATTTGAATGGCATTCCTTCATATTTCAGAACACTCTTGATACTCCCATGGGATCACTCTTTTGGTCATACTGCCGGTATTTATGCTTTTATGAAATGTGGAGCTTCAATTGCTTCGGTAGCTGCCGGTAAGAGTGCAATGGAGATTCTGCGGAACGTACCTAAGAGCCTTAAGGCTATCAATCCTCACCTGCTAATGAGTGTACCCGCACTTGCAGCTAACTTCAGGAAGAATATTGAGTCGGGTATCGAAAAGAAAGGGAAAACAGCGTATAGTATGTTCAAGCAGGGACTCAAAGTGGCATATAGATATAATGGTGAAGGTTATAACAGGGGGCGAGGTAGTCGTGCTTTACTAAAACCATTGGTGAAATTTTATGATCGGCTCTTCTTCTCAAAGATTAGGGAGAGTTTCTCGAGCAATATGGAATATTTTATTGGTGGAGGTGCACTTCTGGACATTGAGCTTCAGCGGTTCTTCTACGCTATAGGGATACCAATGTATCAGGGCTACGGACTTTCTGAGGCTTCACCAATTATTTCTGCAAATAGTAAGAAGGAGCATAAGCTTGGATCTTCAGGCAAGACAATGCCTCGTATGGAAATTCGTATAGGTGATGATAATATGAATCCATTACCTATAGGGGAGAAGGGAGAAATTCTTATTAGAGGTGGTAACGTAATGATGGGATACTGGAAAAATCCTGAAGCAACAGCAGAGACTATTGTAGATGGGTGGCTTCGTACAGGTGATATGGGCTACCTTGATGCTGACGGATTCCTTTATGTATTAGGTCGCACCAAATCACTTCTGATAAGCAACGATGGAGAAAAATTCTCACCTGAAGGAATTGAAGAGTCAATAATGGCTAAATCAGAATATATCAATCAATGTGTACTTCACAACAATCAAAGTCCATACACAACAGCCTTGCTGACACTCAATGCAGAGGTTTTGAAGCGACGCACTAGCAATCCGGAAGAAGCAGCAGCAATCATTGCCGGCGAGCTGGCCGAGTATCTTAAAGGGGGCAAGAATGATGGTATGTTTCCATATCGCTGGATTCCTTCAGCTTTCGCAATTATTGAAGAGCCTTTCAGTGAAAAGAATGGTTTAGTAAACTCAACAATGAAGATTGTTAAACATAAGGTTTACGAGAAATATGCAAAGGAGTTAGAGATGTTGCATACTCCCGAAGGGAAAAAATATGATTCAGAATATAACTTAAAAGTACTTCAGAATTTATTATGAAAATGAAATGATACACTAACGGAGATTTAACAATTGTTAGGAAAGGATTTTATTTTTCGTTAGGGATATGGTTTTTAATCGGCTCGCAACCTTTGCAACCAGCGCAATAGGAGGAATCTCTTTTAGTGAAGAAAAATCTATAGATATTCCGAAGCAGTATCAATCCTACCACTATTCCTATTATTATAACTATAAAGAGTTGTACG